>CAYQPU010000030.1:0-22173 GCA_964419615.1 uncultured Methanosarcinales archaeon
ATTGATAGCAACAAAGTCCTAACAATTATCATTTTTGTCATGTTAAGAAAAAAATCTTGAGGAAACAATTTAATTAGGGTACTGTCGACGGGAAATTGCCAATTACCTTGCGGAAAAAACAACCTATGGAACAAAATAAAACTGTTATCAAAGTTAATCATAAATAAAATCATTAATAATGTTAATGGTAAAACAAAAATAAATCCTAAAGCAATTGTATCAAATCTTTTCTTAGTAACAAAAAAATAAAAACAAATCAAAATTAAAAACAAATTAACACAAACAACCACCCTTAGATTACTCAATAATAATCTCACATCATGCAAATGTTGCATTTCTTCCTCGGTAAAATAATCAATAGCGTCAACATCTGATGAAAAAAATTCCATTAATAGATCAACAATCTCGAAAGGTAATTCTGGATCATCAAAGTTACCATGAACTTCCAACTTATCAAACTGTTTTAGGTAAACTTGCTTATCATTGATTAATACAATTGAATTAGTAATGATCATTATTGACAACAAGTTAAGTGCAATAAATAATGCAAACATATATTTTATCACAGCTTTCATAACCTAACACACAACAACAATCAATTTAAAACTTTCCAAAAACCAAAAAATATATAATCCCTTAATTGTAAGGTTTAATCATGGATGTGTTGGAAGCAATTAAAAAAAGAAGATCAGTCAGAAAATACATGGATGTTCCAGTGGAATGGGACAAGGTTGGTCAGATTCTTGAAGCAGGCAGACTCTCGCCTAGTGCTGGTAATGTACAAGATTGGAGATTCATGGTAATAACTGATCCAGGTTTAAGGCAAAAAATCGCTGAAGCATCACTTAAGCAATACTGGATGCAAGAAGCACCAGTATATATCATTGTAATTACTGAACTAGACAAGATTAGAAAACACTATGGTCTACGGGGAGAAAGATTATATGCAATACAAGACTGTGCAATAGCTGCAACATCAATGATGCTTACCGCAGAATCACTAGGGCTTGCAACCTGTTGGGTTGGTGCATTTGAAGAAGGAATGATCCAGGAAATTCTTGGAATCCCAGATGATGTAAGGCCTCAAGTGATTTTGACGATTGGCTATGCAAATGAAAAACCAGAACCAACATATAGATATCCTATGGAACATCTAACATTACTAAATGGTTATGGCGGTAATGCAAGAAAAATTAAGGATTTTGGAAAGGTTTTCTGGGACCATAATATCATTGGCCGTGCAGTTGATAGCACAAAACAAACATTTAGTGATGCTGAAAAGCTAACACGTAAAAAAAGGCAAAAACACACAATTAAGTTTAAGAAATTCTTTGAAAAATTTAAAAAACCCAAGAAATAGATTTAAAAACTAGACTTTGTTATCTATTATAATGACCTATTTGAAAAAGTTTTACTTTCCATATGATAGTTTAAGAGATGTACAAAAAGATCTAATTAAAAAGGTTGATCAATCACTCTCAGATAAAAGTAACCTACTTGTGCACGCACCAACTGGGCTAGGAAAAACAGCTGCAACCTTATGTCCTGCAATAAAGCATGCGATAGAAAATGATCTTACAGTGTTCTTTCTTACATCAAGACACACTCAACACTTAATAGCAATTGAAACCTTACAACAAATCAAAGAAAAGTTTAACACAAAAATTATTGCAACAGACATTGTTGGAAAGAAATGGATGTGTCCAGTTCCGGGCACAGATAGATTATATGCAAATGAATTTGCAGAATATTGCAAATCAGTGAGAGAATCAAACAAATGTGAGTTTTTTCAAAATACTAAACAAGGAACCAAGCTATCTCATGAAGCAAATCTTGTGCTCGAGCAAATAAAAAACATTTGTCCATGTCATGCTGAAAAAATAGTGGAACTATGTTCAGACTATAAATTGTGTCCATATGAAATAAACACAGCACTTGCAAGAGAATCAAGAGTCATAATTGCTGATTACTATTACATATTCAATCCCCATATCCAGAAACTATTCTTTGGGAAAACTGGAAAAGAACTTGAAAAATCAATTATAATTGTTGATGAAGCACATAACTTACCAATGAGAGTAAGGGAGTTATTAACACAAAGGTTATCTAATTATATGATATCAAGGTCAATAAAAGAAGCGGAAAAATTTGAATACAATGAAACAAAACAAAGACTGCAAATAATACTCAAATTAATTGAAAGACTAACAAAAGATATTGTATACAATGAAAAACTAGTTACAAAAAAAGATTTTGTGGTTGGTTTACCTAAAGTTGAATACTTCCAGTTAATCGAAGACTTCAAATTTATTGCAGAATCAATAAGAGAAAAAGAAAAGCAAAGCTATATTGGAAGCATAGCAGGTTTTCTAGAATCATGGACTGGCCAGGATGAAGGCTATGTTAGAATCATAACAAAAAAACTAACATCAAAAGGGAAAAAGCCAATCCTCACGCTAAGCTACCGTTGTCTTGATCCAAGTTTGTTATCAAGTGAAATAATATCAGAATCATACTCAACAATAATGATGAGCGGAACTCTAACTCCTTTGAATATGTATCAAGACATACTTGGGGTGGATAATTCCATTCTTGAAAAATATAAAAGCACTTTTCCAAAAGAAAACAAACTTTCATTAATCATCCCAGAAACAACAACAAAGTATTCACAGAGAAGTCAAGCTCAATTTAAAAGAATTGCAGAAATCTGTGCAGAAATAACAAACCTTGTTCCAGGTAATTCAATCATATTCTTTCCAAGCTATAAACTAAGAGATAGTGTAAACAAATACCTCTTTGATACATGTAAGAAAACTACATTTTTAGAAATCCCCAACATGAGTAAAAAAGAAAAAACAGACATGCTTGAAAGATTCAAAAAATACAACAAATCCGGAGCAGTGCTCTTGGCGGTTGTATCAGGATCATTTGGAGAAGGAATTGACCTTCCGGGTGATCTATTAAAAGCCGCAATCATTGTTGGACTTCCATTACAAGTACCTGATCTTGAAACAAAAGCCTTAATCCAATACTATGATGAGAAATTCTCAAAAGGTTGGGACTATGGTTACTTATTTCCGGCAATGAACCGAGCCATGCAAAGCGCAGGCAGAGTAATAAGATCAGAAACGGACAAAGGAGCAGTAATCTTTTTAGATGAAAGATATGCTTGGCCTAATTATTATAGATGTCTTCCTATGAACGAAAACATAGAGATAACTAGAAATTACAAAAAAAGAATTGAAGCTTTTTTTAGCTATGATAAAAAGTAGCTCCCAACCAATACCAATCCGGTTACACAAGCAAGTGCTCCGACAACTTTTGCATCTCTTCCTTTTTTAATAAAATACTCTGGAGTTATGTTTACCAAAGATATTTTACTATCTGGATTTTCTTCATTCCATTCTTCAACTCTTTCCATAATGCCAATGTAATGTCTTTGACCATATGCAGCAGCTTCAAGTGTACTTGTACTTGTTCCAACTCTTTCAACTAAATTATCTAGCATATTATGATCATTATATCCCCAACTATGTCCTGAGCGACACATCATAAAATTCTCTTGGATATTCTCAGCCGTATCTCCTGGTATAATCATAAGATCTTTCTTTTCTTTTAATCTAACAACTGCGAATAACCTGTCCTCTTCTTTTATTTTGTTTTGGTTGTAAGTAGCTGCAGTTGACTCTCCAATCTGTTCATCAGCAACCATAAAAACACCATATTCATCCATTAAATGCCCAAGAATCCCATAAATCTGATCTTCAACTAATTTATTATTTCCTTTTGTTTCATCAACTTTTTCAATATATATCAGAACATGCTTAGCATCTGGTGCAGGATCAACATATGTAAGTCTGTTTGGTTCATTAAAGATAGCTATTCTATCCTCAAAGTCAAAAAAAGGATCTGATTCAATTTTACTAACAATATCTTCTGGTGTAAGTTGTTTCATTTTCTACATCCCCTCAAATTGGGAGAAATACTTTTCTGTATTAAAACTTTTATGTGCTCAACAATAGCATTGTTTCTTGTATAATTAAATGTCAAAAGGTATACTTTTTAGTATCCTGATATCTTAAACCAAAACATTTATATACTGGTTTGTTATATTTATCTCCAAGTATGGTAATGTTGTTCGATCAATATAATCTGCCAGAGAATATATTTGAGGTAATCTTTGCAACAGACCTACAAATTAAGGTCGGAGAAATGCTGGTCAAATACATAAAAGAAAACAAAGGAGAGCTAAACAAACGCCAGATGTCTGCCTTTGCAACAAAACTACACAATGGCAAGTCAAAATATAATGGTGAAGAAATCTCTTATAATAAAAGACAATTTTATGATCGAATATTAACTCCAATGAAAGCAATGGGAATAGTAGCATATGACATGTATAATCGCAAATATTCCCTATCAAATAAGTTATGCAATGCCCTTAGCCAGAACTCAGAAATGTGGCAAGAAGAATATGACAAATCATGATCAAAAGGCTCCCCAGAGTTCTTACACCCCTCAAACCCCCTCAAACAACCGGGAGCCTTTTAATTTTTTTTTTCTAATGAAATAATAAAAAATGTGTAAGAATCAATAATAGTAAAAGTAATTAATTCATTATCAAAGACTCATAATCCTATAATCAGAGTACAAAGGCACACTTTGAGTTTTTCTTTCATAATTAGGATCACCTAATTCTTGTAGAAATTCCATAATTCTACTTTGGTCACCTTCAAATATTGGCATACCAAAAATTACTGGTACGGTAATAGAATTTGCTATTTCAAGCAGATCAGAACCAGGTTCATAAGAAATAAATTCTCCATAATGAGTTTTACATTCACTGTGTGAACTTACAACTAAAGGTGTGCCAACTTCCATCTCTTTTAGCTTTGGAAACATGCCCAGACCATCAACTTCATATTCTGGGTTTAAAGCGACCTCTTCTAGTTTCATTCTGGAATTAGGGTAATGGTGCATTATATATAAATTATCTGTCTAAGAAATAATTTATTATATATTAAAACATATAATAACAGAATGCTGTTTAGTCACAAACTAATAGTAACAAAATCAAAAAGTTTATAAATGAAAAAGTACCTCTGTAATAAAAAAAGATGAATATCAATAAACTAAAACAAGAGCAGTTAAGGCTTGCGAAAAAAGTAGAGATAAGAGACTCTTTTTCTAATATTGATACAATCGCAGGTTGTGACATAGCCTATACTTTTGATAAACTAATATCATCAATTGTTGTCTTAGATTTTAAAACTCTGGAAATTATTGAAAAAAGGGTTTCTGTTAGTAAAGTAAAATTTCCTCGGGTCTCATCATTCTTAAGTTATAGAGAAGCTCCATCAATAATAAATCTATTTGCACAGCTTAAGAATAAACCGGATTTATTGATGTGCAATTCTAATGGAATTTTGCATCCACGAAGAATGGGAGCTGCATCTCATATTGGTCTATCATTAGACATCCCAACAATTGGCGTGGCAAATGAATTGCTCTGTGGTACAATCAAGGATAAAAGAGTATTTGTTGAAGATGAACCTAGAGGTTATGAATTAAAAACAAAAGAGCATGCAAATCCCATTTATATTAGTCCTGGACATAAGGTCAGCAGAAGAACATCACTTAAAATAACAATAAAATGTCTAAAAGAGAATAAACTACCAGAACCACTCAGATTGGCTCACAAAGCTGCAGTAACAAAAAGAAGAGAACTTAAGGAATCAATAAAAGTTATTGCATAAAAAGCTATATACTCTTTTTCTGATTAAAACATTTTTTTCATATATAGATTCATAAAATTTATATAGTCACAAATCCGTTTCAGATTTCTGGGGGTATTAAAGTGGATGAATTAGAAGAAAAAGATATCTATTCTGATGAGGGAAGAGAAGATTTAGTAGAAGATGATGCCATTGAACCCTGGGAACAGGGATTCATGCAAGGAGCAGAAGGCCTTGGTCAAGATGCTAAATGCAGGCGTTGTGGAAAAATCTTTATGGGACCTGATTCAGTATTAGAAACCGAAGTTGAAGGAGAAGTAATGAGATTTTGTTCAGATGATTGTGTTAATAAATACAAAGAAAGACTTATCAATTAACATCAGGAGGTGGTATATTGATGCAAAAAGTTGGAAAAATCACTCACTTCTTTGGCAACCTAAGTGTTGCTGTAATTGAGCTAGAAGGAGAAATTATTGCAGGTGATGAGATTCATATCAAAGGACACACCACAAACTTCACCATGAAAGTAGACTCAATGCAAATTGATCATAAAGAAGTTGAAAAAGCAGGAGCAGGCCAATCAATTGGCATGAAAGTTCCAGATGCTGTAAGGCAGAATGATGAAGTATTTTTGGTTAAAAGCTAATTGTACTCTAATTGAAAAACCTAATCACTTAACTACTTACAAAATTCATAAACTTTCTCAAACAATGGATCAATTGCTTCTAGAGGAGATTTCCCATATCCAAAAATAGGTATACCTTCTTGTATATTTGTTGTAGCATTTTTAAAAAAAGAAAAAGGTCCACTATGTTGAAACTCAGAAACCTCAAAAGATCCTAGTGCATTCTCAAGTACTCCTCCAATCCAAGTTTCAGTCTGGTAAATATCTAATTTTGCAATCACCATATCTGGGGGGAATATTATTCCACTGTATTGATCAATTGCATCTCTTCTTAATCTAAGAGGATGTTTGTCCATATCAAACTTCTTGGCAATTCTTTCCAAAGTACAAAAATGAGTTGGAGTATCAGGCTCAGGTTCATTACTAATCCATTCTCCTGGTCCTTGTGGATTCTTTCTGAGTAAATCTAGTGCATATCTTATACTAGTTTCTGTATCTTCAATAATTATAGCATAATGTCCATTAACAGCAGGTAATTCTTCTATTGGCTGCATTGAGAAAGCATGCTCATGTGAGTAGAAACGATCTGTCTTTCTAACTTCGTGAGGAGTAGGAGATAATGTATAAGCATTTAGCATACCTTGATCAATCTGCCCTTGAAAAAAATCTCTTAATCTTCTGCTATCTTCACTTACTTCTTTTTTAAATACTTTAACTAAGTTGCTCATGATGAATCCCCCCTTATATCCACTATAAAATGGTCAATATGTATAAATAATTTATGGAAAATGAAATTTTAATCAGCCGCTAACTTGATTAACCACTCTACAACCTGTTCATCAGCACCAACCAGAAAATCTTTGTTAAGAATATCAAATTTCTCAATCTCATAATCTTTGTTTGAAAAATCTCTAACCAAACAGCCTGCTTCCTTGATAATTAATAATGCAGCAAGTGTATCTTCCATTTCATTTTCAAAAGCAATCATGCCTTGGATCTTACCTTCTGCTATCAAACATAAGTCTAGTGCAGGAGACCAGTTTAATAACACTCTGTAACAGTTATCTACTATCTTTGGAAAATTCTTTGGTATTCTATCAGCACATGGGTAACCTGCAATCAAAGCAATAATCTTTTTTTCACATTTTTTAGATTCTATCTTTTTTCCACTAACAAATGCACCTTTATTAAGTTCAGCAGTATATAATCTATCCTCTGATGGATAATAAACCACACCCAGAATAGTTTTCCCCTTGTAAAGTAAAGCAATAGAAACAGAAAAATAAGGAATGCCAACAACAAAATTGCTAGTACCATCAAGTGGATCAACCACCCATAAATAATCAGAATCTTTGTCATCCATTAAGGATTCCTCTGAAAAGATACTATGTTTTGGAAAACTCTTTGAAATAAGATTAAAGATAACCTTTTCGGATTCCTTATCAGCAACTGTAACAACATCACCCCTTTGTTTAGTATGTTCTTTAAGTTCCTTATTATAATAATCTAGAATAATTCTACCGGCTTTTTTTGCAGCTTTGATAGCAATATCTTTATATTCAAACATGGGACAATAATTAGGAGTCACATATATAATTGTTTCTTTGAAAAAATTTATATACATCTTCATTTATCCATAAGTTAATATGAGAAATATTCAAATCTCAGAACTTATCTTACTGATTTAATTAGGTTCTTCCCTTTTCTGGAAGAACAAACAAACAAAACAAAGATTGGAGAATAAAATGCTGGCAAAAACAAAAACAATTGCAGTTTGTGTCAGCCTAAGCCTTATTCTAATTATTCTGCTGTGAATAGCTTGCTCTTTTCCATGGGCAAGCATCATACAAAATAATTAGAGGTATATCTCCAAGCTGGAGGAAAAAAATGACACAAAATCAAGATGGAGACAGTGGTGTTGGATATAATGTATTGATGCCCACATTGGCAACTAGAACCATTATACCTAATGGAGAGGAAGAACCAGACTTTGTCCTGGATTCACCATGGATGGAATATTTAACACATGAACTGACACTCCTAGAAGAGTGGAAAGCTGCATACAAAGCTGCAGAAGAAGCAGGAGAAGAATTTTTCCTACCAAAACCAACTTTTACACAAATGTACGCAGTAGAAGGAGTTGTTTCCACAAAAGGCCAGACATTTTACCTACAATCATTAGGTTAAATTAACAGGCTCATATTAAAGTATGAAACAATAACTTAGGTTATACAATGCGATTTTTAATTCTAATAAACTTCTTTTAGAAACCTTTAAATAAAAACTATTGTATATGAAACTAAAAAAAGAGGATTTATGGAAGATATATTTGAAATAATCATCATTGGGAGAGGTGGTCAAGGAGCAAAAACCGCTTCAGAAGTTTTAGCAATTGCAGCCCTAAACCAAGGAAAGTATATACAGGCATTTTCTGAGTATGGTGCAGAAAGATCAGGAGCACCAATAATAAGTTTCATCAGAATAAGTGAAAAACCAATCACAATTCACACAAGTATTCTTGATCCAAATCTAGTTGTGGTAATGGATGAAACCTTGTTAAGCATGATAAATGAACATAGTGAAAAATTAATTGTTAACACTATAAGATCTCCTGAGGATATCAAATTATGTACTGATTATAAAGGCAAGATATTCACAGCAGATTGTACTGGAATTTCTGTCGAAGTTCTTGGAAGAAACATTCCAAACACTCCAACACTTGGAGCTGTCTTAAAAGCAACAGATCTATTACCTAAAGAATGTGTTGAACAAGAACTAAGAAATAAACTAGAAAAGAAAATTGGTAAAGAAGCAATGGATAAAAACATTGAATGTTTTAATAGAGCATACAACGAACTGAAGGAGCACTAAATGTCAAAAGAAAAGGTATGTGGGTTTTTAGCAGCATCAGAAGATGCAAAAAGCTGGAAAGAAATTCCAGAAGCTGGACTTATAATTGAAGCTGGAAACTCAGAAGGATATAATACTGGGAGCTGGCGAACATTCAGACCATTAGTTGATAAAAAAAGATGCATCAATTGTATGATCTGCTGGATAATGTGTCCTGATTCATCAATTATTGTTGAAAACGAAAAAATGGAAGGCTTTGATTATGGGCACTGTAAGGGATGCAAAATATGCTCAGAAGTCTGTCCAGTTAAATGCATAAAAAACATAAAAGAAAGTGATTCTGAAAATCTAGAAGGATTTGATGAACAAGGCAGAACAACTACAGTCGAAATAAACGAGAAAAAATAAAAAATGAAAACTAAAGGTTTAACAGGAGCAGACGCAGCAGGAACTGCAATGAAACAAGTCGACCCAGATGTAGTTGCAGCATATCCAATAACCCCTCAAACACCAGTCATGCACAAATTTGCACAATTTATTGCAGATGGTGAAGTGCACACTGAATTAATAAGGGTGGAATCAGAACACTCAGCAATGTCAGCCTCAGTTGGAGCAGCATCAGCAGGTGCAAGAGTAATGACAGCAACTGCTGCAAATGGGCTAGCTTTAATGATAGAGATAGTATACATTGCATCATCATTAAGACTACCAATAGTTATGAATGTTGTCAACCGTGCATTAAGTGCGCCAATAAATATTCATTGTGATCATTCTGATTCAATGATGGCTCGTGACTCAGGTTGGATTCAATTATACTCTGAAAATCAGCAAGAAGTATATGACAACACAATACTTGCTATCAAACTAGCAGAAACTAACAAGATTAGACTACCTGTAATGGTATGCCAAGATGGATTTATCACAAGCCATGAAGTTATGAGAGTTGACCTTTTAGAAGACAAACAAGTTAAAGACTTTGTAGGCGAACACAAAGCAGTATATCCATTACTAGATACTGATGATCCCGTAACTTATGGGCCTTTAGATTTATTTGACTATTATTTTGAGCATAAAAGACAACAAAGTGAGGCACTAACCCATGTTTTCAAAACATTTAAACAAATATCAGAAGAATACTCAAAAATCTCAGGAAGAAAACTGAATTTAATAGAACCTTACAAGTTGGATGACGCAGAACTTGCAATAATCTGTCTTAACTCAAGTGCAGGTACAGCTAAATTTATTGTTGATGAATTAAGAGGATGGGGAATAAAAGCAGGATTACTAAAAATAAGAATGTTTAGACCCTTCCCAAAACAGTTGGTTGCAGATGCACTAAAAAAATTAAAAGCATTTGCAGTTCTAGACAGATCAGAATCATTCAGCCTTCAAGGCGGCCCATTATTCACAGAAATTAGATCTGCACTTTATGAGCTAAATGAAAAACCAAAATCAATTAATTATATTTACGGTTTAGGTGGAAGAGAACTCACATTGGATCATTTAAGACAAGTGTTTGAAGAATTAGGAAAAGTGGTAGAATTAAATGAATTTGAAATTGTAAGATTTTTGGGGGTGCGAGATGGTTAACCTTAAAGAATTATCAAAGCAACCTGAAAGATTGGCCCCAGGTCACAGAATGTGCATCGGTTGTGGCGTCACAATTGGAATAAGACAAATCCTTAGAGGAACAGACAAACCAGTTGTTGTTGGTAATGCAACTGGGTGCCTTGAAGTCTGTACAACCATCTACCCTTACACTTCCTGGAAAATACCATTTATTCATAATGCCTTTGAAAATGTTGCAGCCACTATGAGTGGTGTTCAAACAGCGTATGAAGTTCTAAAAAGAAAAGGTAAAATTGACAAAGATATCAAATTCTTAGCAATTGGTGGAGACGGTGGAACATATGACATTGGTCTACAAAGCATGTCAGGAATGATGGAACGAGGTCATAATGTCTTTTATGTTTGCTATGATAATGAAGCTTATATGAATACTGGAATCCAGCGAAGCTCGGCAACACCTTATGGTGCATCAACAAAAACAGATCCAGCAGGGAAAGTTAGACAAGGAAAAGAGCAGTTTAAAAAAGATCTTGCAAAAATAGTTGTAGCACACAACATCCCATATGTTTGCCAGGCAGCAATCCATAATTACAATGATACAATTAAAAAGGCTCAAAAAGCCTTTAACACACAAGGTCCAACATTTATGAATCTACTTACACCTTGTGTACCTGGTTGGGTATATCCAGCAAAAAAAACAGTGGATATGTCAAGACTAGCAACAGAAACTTGTTTTTGGCCACTGTATGAAGTCGAAAACGGAAAATATACCTTAAATTATGATCCTGGTGATAAGAAAAAACCAATTACAGATTGGATAAAAACTCAAAGAAGATTTAAGCACTTATTCAAACCAGGAAATGAACACCTAATAAAGGAGCTCCAAGAGCATGTTGACAGTGAATGGGAAAAGCTAAAAAAACTGTGTTCTGATTAGTTTACTTATGGTGTTCTAAGTGTTTTTTAAAATCTTTTTCTAGGACTCTAACAGTCTTTTTAATATTGTCTGTACTTGTACTCATTTTCCTCAAATTTTTGGAATTAATTAAATAGAACAATATTATTGAGAATAGTAATATCAAATTTAATATTAGGTTTAATATTTCTAAAATATTATTGTTTAGTGCCATTTGTTCTTAATATGGTTCAGATTTACATATAAATAAATTTTTCCTTTCCAAAGGAATTTATCATAATTTCACAAATAATATAAACTCATCAACTTGAGTATATTATATGAAACCTCAAAACAAGTTCATCCAAATGTGGTTAATAATAGCAATCATCGTTGGATTCATATTTATAATATTCTTTACAAACAACTATCTTAAGGAAAATGTTCTTTGTGACTTGCATTGTAATAGTCACAAAAGTGTAACTTTAGCAATAACACTGGCTGCTCTTGCTGGAGTTTTTGTTGGCAGTCTCACATACTATTTAATGTCAGAAAAATATGGTAAACAAGTGAATAAATTTCAAAGGGATATCAAAGCAACAATAAAATTCCTTGAGCAAGATCACCAGCTGATAATTAATGCTCTTATTAAAAACAGTGGTAAGTTAACTCAATCTGAACTTACAAAACAAACAAAACTATCAAGAGTGAAAATCTCTAGGGGAGTCAAACAATTAGAAGAAAAACAAATAATAACAAAATCAAAAGCAGGTATGACTAATCAGATAGAACTCCAAAAAGACTTAAAAAAGCTTTTTCTATGAATCAATTTGAAGTAATGATTCATATATGTTTTAAACAAATACTTTATAAGTAACACTAATCTCACTTTTTGATACAAACATTCATAGGTTGTATCATATTTGGTAATAACATGAATAAAAAATACCTAATATTAGCATTGCTGCTATTAACAATCCCATTAGCACTAGCACAATCAGAAAAAGAACTAGTATTATTCTACAGTTCAACCTGTCCTCATTGTCATGATGAAATTGAATACTTAAATGAAATAAGATCTGATTATCCTGACATTGACTTCAGTTTTTATGAAATATCTAGCAAGAAAAACTCAGATCTGCTGGAAAAATATGCAAAAGAATATGACACAGGAACCGCAGGAGTACCAAGGACTTTCATTGCAGATAAAGTGTTTATTGGGTTTGATCCTGGAAATGGAGATTTGACATATGCTGATCAATACAAAGCATACATTGGCTACAAAAACCAAATCAGTAATGAGCTTGCCAAATTAAACAATTCAGAGTTCACACCAACCCAGCAAAAAACATCTAATCCATTTTGGTTACTCTCATTAATCCTGGTTTTTATCCTAACATATCCATTATTCAAAAAGAAACGATTGTGGTTCTCTGGATTAGTTGGAGTTGTAATTCTATGTATATTCTTGTTTGTGCTTATATCTCCTGAATCAACCATAACAGGTTTTGCATCAAGCCTGCCATTCCCTTTATTTGTAACAGTAATTGCACTAGCTGATGGATTTAATCCATGCGCATTCACAGTTCTTTTCATATTACTATCACTATTAACATACACAAAAAAGAAAAAAGATATGCTACTTGTTGGTTCAGTATTTATTATAACATCAGCTGTAATGTACTTTATCTTCATCTCACTAATGATCCTGGTTGGTGGAGTATTTGTTGAGAGATATGGTCAAATAATCCTAAAATTATTAGGACTAGTGGTGCTAATTGCAGGAGCAATCAATATCAAAGACTTCTTCTTTCTAGGAAAAGGAGTATCATTATCAATATCTGATAAGCAAAAAAAGGACATAACAAAAAAAGCATCAGGAATAGTAAGATCACTAAAAACCAAAACCAAATTATACGCACTAGCAGCAACATTCATCCTTGCAGTAGGAGTAAATATAGTTGAACTTGGCTGCACAGCAATACTACCAACAGTATATATGTCATCATTAATAACAAACTTTGGCTCAAAATTTACCCTACTTCATGCAATGTGGACTGGATTGTACTCCATAATTTATATTCTTCCTCTATTTGCAATCTTGGGTAATTTCATATTCAGTTTTAGATCCAGGAGAATATCTGAAAAACTTGGCAAAAGACTTAAATTAGTCTCAGGTATATTCATGTTATTATGTGGTTTAATATTGCTATTAAAACCACAGTTACTGATGTTTGGGTGATAAAATGAAATATGAAGATTGTAATGTTGAAATTAAAGATAACATTGCTGCAATTGGCTTTAACAATGATCCTGAATCTGTAAAAACAATAAAAAACATAATTTTTATGGAATTTACAGTTAAACCAGGAGATGAGGTTAACCTAGAAGATCCACTGATTAGCATCGAAGCAATGAAAGGAACACTCCAGCTCAAAAGCAGAGTTAGTGGAAAAGTCCTGGAAACAAACTTGGAAGTTGAAGAAAATCCAGAACTTCTCCATGAAGATCCAACTAAATGGTTAATCAAAATAGAGGTAACTGAATGAACATTGCCATAATTGGAAATGGAACAGCTGGAATAACTGTTGCATCAGAGATTCGAAAAAACAATAATGAAGCT
Organism: uncultured Methanosarcinales archaeon; assembly: GCA_964419615.1. Classification (GTDB taxonomy): domain Archaea; phylum Nanobdellota; class Nanobdellia; order Woesearchaeales; family JAGVZT01; genus JAANXH01. The sequence goes on from CAYQPU010000030.1 coordinate 14,298, forward strand.
ATTATAACAATAATTGACAAATCTGACAAATTACCCTATTCCAGATGCTCTCTACCTTACTTGATCTCAGGAGCAATCAAAGACTCTATCCAAACCTTTGGTGAATCATTCTATAAGTCAAATAATCTTAATTTGGTTCAGTCAAAAGTAAATTCAATAAATGCAACAACAAAAAAAGTCAAAACAGATGATCAGGAACTTGAATATGATAAACTTGTGATTGCAACTGGCGCTGCTCCATTTATCCCAAGCATAAAAGGACTTGAAGATTATTACACACTCCATTCAATAGAAGATGCTGAAAAAATCACAAAAGCAGCTGATACTGCAAAAAATGCAGTAATAATTGGAGCAGGAATGGTTGGAGTTGAAATTGCAGATTCACTTTCAAAAAAACAGATTAATGTTACATTAATAGAAGTCCAGGAAAATATTCTTAATGCCATACTAGACAAGGACATGTCTAACATAATTGAGAAAAGACTTAAAGGAGAACTAAAACTATTCACTAAAGCTAATATCAAAGAAATCAGTCAAAATAAGATAATCCTGGAAAATCAGAAAATTGAATTTGATCTTTTGATAATGTCTTGTGGTGTGAAGCCAAACCTTTTTCTAGCGAAATCCGCGAGCTTAGATGTAGATAAAGGAATAATTGTTAACAACAAACTCCAAACAAGCAATCCTGATATTTATGCTTGTGGTGATTGTATAGAATTGCCTGGGGTTGCAAAGCTAGCAACAAATGCAATTGTGCAAGCAAAAGTAATTGCTAATAATATTATTGGAAACAATCAGAATGTACCAACAATGCACAATACATGTATTACAAAAATTCATAATCTCATAGTTGGTTCCACAGGTCAATTAGAATGTGACAGCACAATTAGTGCAGTGTTTCATGGAAAAACTCGAGCTGAGTACTATCCTGAAAGCAAAAAAATTCATGTTAAGTTAATAGCAAAAGACAATAAACTCGTTGGAGCTCAAATAATTGGTGAAGAAGATGTAATCGGCAGGATAAACTGGTTAGCATTGGCAATACAAAACAATATGACAGTTGAGCAATTATGCAAAGCAGAAGCAGCATACAATCCTGCATTGTCATCAACTTTTGATCCAGTAATAGTTGCTGCAAACATCCTTCAAAGGAAAATCTCCAAATGAATTCTAAACCAAAATACAATAGAAAAAAGTATGTTGAACTAAGAGATCAATTAAAAAACAAAAAGATTCACACTGTTTGTATTGGGGCAAATTGTCCAAATCGTTATGAATGTTTTTCAGAAAACACCGCAACTTTCTTGATATTGGGAGATAAATGTACAAGGGATTGTAAATATTGCAATATACAAAAAGGTAAACCAGTATACTCAGAAAAAGAACCAAAAATAATTGCTCAAATAGTCAAAAAACTCAACTTAAAGTATGTAGTGATAACAAGTGTTACTAGAGATGACTTAAAAGATGGGGGAGCATCTGTCTTTATTGAATGTGTAAAACAAATAAAAAAAATAGATCCAAAAATCAAGATTGAACTTCTAATTCCAGATCTTAATGGTAATTGGGAAGCACTAAAGAGCATTACAGAGCAAGACATCCACATCTTAAATCACAACATAGAAACAGTAGAAAAACTATTCAAAGATTTAAGACCTGATGCAGATTATCAAAGATCATTAGAGCTTTTGAAACAAGCAAAACTATTCAATCCATATCTTAAGACAAAATCTGGATTAATGCTCGGCCTTGGAGAATCAAAGCAAGATGTAGTAAACACAATGAACGATCTAAGAAACATGGGTGTTGACTATCTCTCACTTGGACAATATTTGGCACCAAGCAAAAACCATACTCCTGTTAAAAAAAACTACACTCAAGAAGAATTTGACGGACTAAAAACAATTGCAATGAACTTTGGTTTCAAGCATGTGTTAGCAGGACCTTTGGTCAGAAGTTCTTATCATGCGAGTAATTACATAGACTCAAACAAAAAATAAGTCACAATATTTCTCAATCTCAGGGCCTTTCCCTGTAATAACCGTGGAATCATTAGAAAACTCGATCAACAAGCCTGGACCGCCAACCATTTTTGATCCAAGAGTAAAGGCAGCAGAATCATCATTAACATGTATTCCAACTCCTGTTACATTAGCTTCATCCTCACGATATAAGCAAAGAACTTCTTCCAATAATTCTTGAACTAATTCAAAATTTCTTTTTTCAGGATTAGCAAAAATTTTTATGCAATCAATTTCAGTTCCTTTTTGGAACCTACGAGCAATATGATGCCCATACTTTTGTTCATACCTCTCATTAAAAAACCTGTTATCTCTCCTTCAATGCTAAAAACCACACTATCTGTTTCATATGTACCAAAGCTAACTTTTCTTAGAAACTCTCCTTTTCCATCTATACCTGCTGTAGAATATATGTCCTGCAAATCACCTTGAAATGCTTTTATTGCCGCTTCTAGAGATACAGATAATAACAGCACCTCAGATAGTGGCGTGATGGGCTCATGGTTCAGCAATTCTTTAATATTGTACATATACCATTAATATATTATCTCATTTAAATATTTTTCGATTTTTATCTCTTAAAAGTAACAACATTGTCAATAATAAACCAAACCTATTTAAAACATCTCAGACTCCCCTTTATATATGAATTTAGACGTACTAACTATTGTTCTAGCAGGTGGAGAAGGAAAGAGACTAAGACCTCTAACAGAACATAGAAACAAACCAGCAGTGCCCTTTGCTGGAAGATATAGGTTAGTTGACATTCCACTAAGCAATGCAGTGAATTCCGGTTTGGATATGATATATGTTTTGACTCAAGGAAAGGATTATTCATTTACTAGACACTTACAAAATACTTGGGCTTTGGATAGAATACAAGGTTTTGTTGTTCCCTTTTCACCTCAATCAGTTGGAGGTTTTTACAAAGGAGATGCAGATGCAGTTAGGCACATGATTCCATTCATTCAGAGAAGTGATCCTGAATTTGTGTTAATTGTACCAGGAGATAATGTGGTAAAAATGGACTATTCTCTTTTTGTGCAACAACTGGCTAATACAAAAAACGCTGATTTTGCCATCTCTGTTGTTGAAATGCCAGTAGAACGGGCAGGTGACCTTGGCACAGCCGAACTAGACAAAAGTTCTTTTATTACAAAATTTCTTGAAAAAGATCCAAATCCTCCATTTAGAGCTTCAGATAATAAACATGTTTTTGCATCTATGGGCACCTACTTGTTCAGAACTGAATTATTGCTTGAAGTATTAGAACAAAGTAGTGGGGTTTTGTTTGGATCACAAATAATACCTGAAGTAATGAGACAAGAAAAAACATTTGGTTATAATTTCACAGAGCATAATGCAGTTCCAGGAGTCATCATTGATCTTGATTCAGGAAAAGAAGTGCTTGTAGATAAATCCCTTGATTCTGGGTACTGGGAAGATGTGGGTAAGCTTCCTGATTTCTTCAGAGTGCACATGGAAGACATATTGGGTGATTCTCTTAGGTTTGTACCATATACTCCAAGTGATATTCACAATCCAGAAATTCTTAGAAGAACATGGCCGTTTTACACACATGAAAGACTAATTGGCCCAGGTCATGTAAGTGGAAATCTTAAGAATGTACTAATTAGTGAAGGTGTTCATATATCTGAGTCAGAAGTTGAAACCTCTGTATTGTCTCCTGGTGTCACAATTGAAAATTCAAGTGTAACAAATTCAATTATTTTTGATGGAGCTTACATTAAAAACAGCAATTTGGATAATGTAATAATAGACAAGCATTCAAAAGTAATTGATTTAGTTCTACCGGATACTCAAATTCCAGAAGGAATATATCAACATGAGTCAGGAATAGTTGTTGTACCTAGAGCTTATGGAAGATAACGAACAATATAAATATGATAATCTAATATGACAAAATATGAGACTATTACCTGACATGCAAGCAAGTGCAGCCACACTAATGGCAACAGATGAAGCAATACTTACAGCCATCACTGAAAACAAATCACCTCCAACAGTTAGGTTCTATCAATGGACACCACCTGCAGTCACAATTGGGTATTTTCAAAATCCACAAAAGGAAGTAGACTTAGAATATCTAAAACAAAACAAAATTGATCTTGTTAGGAGAATCACAGGAGGTGGAGCAGTTTATCATGACAAAGAATTAACATACACTCTCTTTGTACCAACTGATCAAATATCAGAAGATATTCTTGAAAGCTATAAAATAATCTGCGGAGCAATTGTTAATGGATTAAAAACAATTGGAATCAATGCACAATTTTCACCTATAAATGATCTATTAATCAACAATAAAAAATTCTCAGGCAATGCTCAAACAAGAAAAAATGGAATAATCATGCAACATGGCACAATTCTTTTAGAAGTTGACAAAGATAAAATGTTCTCGGTTCTAAACATAACAAAAGAAAAAATCTCAGACAAACAAATCACAGAATTAAAACAAAGAGTAACTTCTCTATCAGCTGAAACCAAAATCAAAGATTTTGCAAAAGTAAGAAATGCTCTTGTTGAAGGATTTGAGCAACAATTCAATACAGAATTCACTTTGGGACAATTAACAGAATATGAAATAAGACTTCAAGCAGAGTCAATAATAAAATATCAAAGTAAAGAATGGACATACAAAAGATAGATAAAAAAATACCAGGAGGTAAACTACTTAGAGTTGAATTTGCCAAAGATAAAGATAGAGTTACCTATATCAAAATAACAGGGGATTTTTTTATATACCCTGAGAAATCAATTGAACAAATTGAAAAAATCATCCTTGAAAATAATTTGATTAAACTAGAAGATAAACTCAATGAACACATAGTAAAAAACAAGATTCAGATAATAGGCTTTACTATTAGTGATTTAATAAACATAATAAAATAAAAAAAAAGAATTATTGTTCATAATCCAACATACCAAAGTGATCCAACACTTCCTCGATAAACTTCTCTTGGGCTTTTTCTTTTTTCAGATACTGACCACCAAAGAATCTATCGTTCTCGTATCTCTCTTGACCTACAAAAGGATGGTGATGTCTAGCTCCTTTGTTCTTATACATTTCATCCAAAGCATCCATTGCATCATACAATCCTTCAACAAAATCATAGCCAGCTCCTTCCAGTAATGACTTTGCAGCTTTAAGAGAACACAATCCAATTTTTCTGTTGTATCTATCAGCGTATTTAGGACTCGTCATTAAATCCCCAACTCCTCCCATAATCAAACTAATGCCTACCCCATAAGCTCTATCACTGGACCCCTCTATATAGACATTCTCTAGATCCCAATCAAAATAGGTTTGGGTTGTACCAGATTTTCCCACAAACAATAACTCATCCACTGATACTCTCTCTATTTTCTGAAATGACGGTGAAACAGCTTCATTACGTTCACCAAGTAAAAACTCTGATGCACCAAGTTGTCCAACCAATTCTCCAGTACTAAGTCTATGTAATCCATGCAAACCATATGGAACTTTAATTTCTTCTTCCTCTTCTCTTAATTCAACATTAAAAGAGTGGATTAATTCAACAAGTCCTGCAATATTATCGCTATCTATTCTATGAGACAGACCAGAGACTGAATTGAACACTTCTGCAACTAAAGGTTCAACAGTAATCTCATTCCATGTATCTGATGATCTTCTATCAATTAGATAGTTAGAAATAATTGCACTAAATAACCCAAGCTCTTGGCGAGCAGCTTGTACATCGTCACTAAATTCTACACTATACCACTTACTGTTTTCTGATAATAAACTGGAAGTATGTTCCAGTGTTTCCAATAAACTTATTATTTGCTTTTTCATAACTAATGAGAATGGAACTTAATTTAAAAGAACTTCTCATGTTTTTTACTTAAAAGGGGCAACAAACCATGATTAATTCCACTAAAAACATATTTTCTTATATAAATATCCTTAACTGCTGGAAAAAGGCACAAAAAATGTGGAAAAGTAAAGCAAAAATATTTATAATCTCAGCAAACTACTATTGTATATGCTACTGACAATACTCTCAGCAGTTCTTATAGTTAGTTTAATCTCTCTAGTAGGGGTTTTCTTTATATCTCTAAGCAAAAAGAAACTCAATAGAATCGTTAATTACCTTGTGGCAATAGCATCTGGTGCTCTGTTAGGTGGAGCTTTTATTCACATTCTCCCTGAAATCATGGAAGCTGGTCCGCAAATGTTCTTGTTTGTCTTATTTGGAATCCTGTTCTTCTTTTTGCTTGAAAAAATCATGTATTGGAGACACTGTCATGATGGAGAATGTACAGTACATGCATTCACATACTTAAGTCTGATTGGAGATGCAGTTCACAACTTTATTGACGGAATAATCATATCAACAGCATTCTTAGTATCAGTTCCAATAGGAATCTCAGCAACAATAAGTATAATATTCCATGAAATCCCTCAAGAAATAGGAGATTTCGCTGTTATGATCTATGGTGGGTTTTCAAAGAAAAAAGCACTAATGTATAACTTTCTATCAGGTGCAACAGCTTTACTCGGAGCAATTGTTGGATACTTTTTATCATCAATCACAGGAATAATTCCAATTCTATTAGCTCTCTCAGCAGGAGGATTCATTTACATTGCATCCTCAGATCTAATTCCCGAACTTCACAAAACAAAGAAAATCACAGCCTCATTAATACAATTTGGATTAATAATATTTGGGATATTGGTAATGCTTGGATTAAAGTTGGTGTTTGAGTAGCTATCTCTAATAACTCTTATTAATTAGAATGTTTTAGTTCAAGAATACTCCATTTCACGGAAATGCAGGAGAACTTCCTTTACAAAAGCTGTTTCAGCCGGCTTTCTTTCAAGAGGTTTAGCCCCAAATTCATTACCTTCTCTATACCTTAATTGGTTTTTGAACGGATCACATCCTCCGGACTCTACTGAGTTTTCAACAGCAGATTCTAAAACTTCAATAAAATCACCACCTGCTTGATCAATTAGGATTCTTGCGGTTTCAATCATCCTAAAACCCATATGAACATAAACTTCAGAATTAAATCTTGATCCTTTCATCATTTCATATCCACCATCAAGTATTAAATGGCTGCTATCAGCAATTATTTCTTCGCTTGTCCCCGGGTGATATACCTGCGTTGGACCCCAATCAAATTGTAATACGAGACCACCCATATTGCCCTCATACAATGGACCATTATCAGATGGAATTCTAGTAATTTTATGACATAATGGAGATCTTGGAATATTATTCTTATCAAGCAAAAAATGCAGTGACGCACTCTGACCAACAAACTCTCCTGTATCCATCTCGTATGTACTTGGAATACTTTTGGCAATATCTAACTTAGTTGTTGATCCCTCTTCATGTAAATCATCATTAAATTCTCTTAATAATTCAACAAAAGTGTCAATAGTAAACTCATTAACAGTTGATCTAACTTCAAATGCACCAGTAGAAACCGCTTCAACCACACTGTTAAGAGCATTAGGAGTCCATTCCAAAGATTTTTTATTGAATCTAGTAATTGTTTTAATATAAGCTGTAAATAGACCAAGTTCAGTAACAGCAGCTAGCATCTGGTAGCCCAAACCTTCATTTAAATAATCATGACTAGCCTGAGTAAGTCGATGTGCAATGTCGTCTATTCTTTCAATTAATTGATTAAATTTGAGTATAACATCTGTAAATCTTTTTTGCATTTCTTCTGGACCAACTTTCAATTCTGTAATAAGTCTATCAACTTTGTTAATAAATAAAACAGGCTTAACTCTTTCACGCAGTGCTTGCTTGATTACAGTCTCTGTCTGTGGCATAATACCTTCAACAGCACAAGCT
>CAYQPU010000031.1:0-15375 GCA_964419615.1 uncultured Methanosarcinales archaeon
TCAAGGATGAACCATCCGCAACACTAAATGATGGCAATTTAATCAAAAAAGGATACAATCAAGAGTTAGATGAAATCATTAAAATTAGATCAAGTGGAAAAACCTATCTTAAGGAATTGGAACGACAAGAACGAGAAAAAACAGGAATAAAAAATCTCAAAGTCAAATACAATAAAATATTTGGATACTTTATTGAAATAACAAAATCAAACCTACAACTTGTACCCGAAAACTACATTCGAAAACAAACACTAGTTAATTGTGAAAGATTCATCACACAAGAACTCAAAGAAAAAGAAGAGCAAATTCTAAATGCAGAAGAAATCATAATTAAAAAAGAAAGAGAACTATTCCTGCAAATAGTAAAAGATGTCGCCCAACACACAGAAAAAGTACAGGACACAGCAATGAAAATAGGAGTACTTGATTCATTGTGTAGTCTTGCTCATGTTGCAACAAACAACAATTACTACAGGCCCCAAATCAATGAATCTTTACAATTGGCAATTGAGGCGGGAAGGCATCCTGTGCTAGAACTTACCTGTAACTTTGTCCCAAATGAATGTAATCTAACAGTTTCGGAAATGATGATAATAACTGGACCAAACATGGCAGGTAAATCAACATACATGAGACAAATAGCATTAATAGCGATTCTCGCACAAATTGGGAGTTTTGTTCCTGCATCAAAGGCTAAGATCGGCTTGGTTGATAGAATCTTTACAAGAGTTGGTGCATTCGATGATCTCACACATGGCCAATCAACATTTATGGTTGAAATGAAAGAAACCGCAAACATTGTTAATAATGCCACATCAAAATCCCTAATTATTCTTGATGAAATTGGCAGAGGTACCTCAACATTTGATGGCGTAAGCCTTGCTTGGAGCGTTGCAGAATACATCTACAAAAACATCAAAGCAAAAACATTATTTGCTACTCATTATCATATTCTAAACAAACTTGCTGATAGCTTTGAAAACATCAACAACTATAACATAGCTGTCAAAGAAAAAGAAGGAGATGTAATATTCTTAAGAAAGATAATCAAAGGCGGAACAGACAAAAGCTATGGGATTCATGTTGCAAAACTTGCAGGAATGCCAAAACAAGTACTAAAAAGAGCAAATGAAATCCAAGCTAGACTTGAGCAAGAAGACAAAATGATCAAAAAGATCAAAGCAGACAAAGATATAAAACAGACCTTTCTAACGGACTTATAGGCAAACTTCACAAAAGAAATATTTATATACCTAAAAACTAAGAATTGCTCTAAGAGGTGATTTATTGGCCAAAAAAAAGAAATGTGACTGCCACAAATGGATTGGTGTTGCTGTTTTATTGGTTGGATTTTGGTTTTTACTAGCAGACTTGGGCTATGTGGAAAACACTATCAACTGGTGGACCGCAGTATTCCTTATACTGGGTGGTAAAAAAGTCTACAGTGCATTTTTCGAATGAAATGTCCCCTTTGTAATAAAGGAAATTACATAAAAAAGAGAACAAAGAAAATAGGTGAAACCCTCTACACATTCTATAAATGTGATCAATGCAATCATCAAGTTGCTAAATCATCTTAGCATTCTACTTAACCAAAAGAATTCTTAATAGTTTTTCTAATATAATTAAATTGGTACTTAAAAATATGTGCTGAGCCAGACAATGTGGCTAAGAATCCAATCTTGCAATCTAGTTTTTGTGCTACATACTCTTGTAAAGAAAAACTTTGATACAACGAAGCAGGCCAGCCGAACCATAAATCATTACTTCTGATGTGAGATGTAATATTCAACTTGTTATTTCTAAGTTTAAAATCAATTGAAACCCAACCCGGGACCATCTTATTATTTGGATTCCCATCAATCTTTGGATGCCACAAAATTACAATTCCTCTTCTGCTCATCTTGTTTTTTTTGAATAAAGGTATTAAAAAATCATCAATCTGATTCAAATTTTGATAATTAAAAATTCTGGGTCCATACAAATACATATGACCTGGGCTAGCTTTTTTTCTAAGCACAATGTTATGTAGCTCATCAAGAGGAGGATAAATCCATTTTTGAAATCCACCTAAAGTTGTGATTGGTTTTGTAATGTCCTTTGTTGGTTCTTCAATAACAGAAAGCAAATTAATTACCTCTCTGCAAATCTTGCCATTCTCATCCTTAAAATCAACTCCATTATCCAGTACATACCTTAATGAAGCATGCCATGCATCCAATGTTGTATTACATTTAATTTCCATCTCAAACAAACTCTGTTAATTTTATATTTTTATGACTCTTACTAAAATCATAACAAAAAAATGGGATTTTGTAACTAGTAAAAATTGTATTAATCTCTCTCCAAACATCATCTGCTCTTGGGGAGCCTAATCTAATAAATCGAATTCTGTCTCCTCCTAAAAACAACTCAAACAATTTTTCCTTATCAGACAACATTTTTTTTGTTTCTTCAGAATGTAGAGCTTCACTGTTACTTATTTTCAATTTTCCAAATCTTGGTTTGCTAAGCTGAGGATTTTGGACACCAAAATCACAAGAAAAGCAAACTTTAAATCTGGTTGGAATCCCGCAGCTCAAATAAATTGTTTCTTGGGATGAAGAAAAATTTTGTACTTCTTGATCTAGCTTTTTAATTAAGGACATTGTATCTTCTGGATCTATCCCAGTTTGTCTCCAACCATAATTCCAAAACCTTATGTAACTTCTACTAAGACTTAAAAACTGAGAACTTAGTTTAGTTGAAACATTAAAATATTCTGCGCTCTTTCTTCTCTGCATTGAGTTAGCAGTAAGAAGTGCTTTAACAACAGCCATTAGCATTGACCTAAATTGACTTGCACTTTTGTTCTCAGTCCAGAACCTATAAACATCAATTGTTACTGATGTCTGTGCACAAGCTATCCCCTGAGAATCTTTCCTAACATCCTTAATATAATTTACCCACTCATCAGGATTAAAGGTGTATGGTCCTGCAGCTCCAATCATGTATGGTGCTGCATGTAAATCTTGATTTTTAAAATATAATATGGAATTACTTTTTGAAACAGCTTCTACTGCCTTTTCAATAAACTGTCTATTGTCTCTAAGCTCACCAACCCTCAGATCAAAAATAAAATTAATATTTTCAAACTTTGATCTTAATAGATTATAAATATCAAACTTTTGATCAATATTAGTCATATCAATAATACATGAAATAGTTTTTCCATAATCCTCACACATCTTGTCAAGTTTTGACAAAAATCTCTTAACACTACCACTAGTATTATTAATAAACAAGCTCTCAAAATCATTTAGTGAAACAACATCATTTACATCAGAAAAGCAATCAATTATCTTTTTATAATAATCTTTTAGATTGTCAAATCTTTCTGATTCGAGTAAAATTGCATTAAGCCTTTCAACCCAGGTCTCAGGATTTTGCCTATGAACAAAACTCTTTTGCTCATAACCTTCAATCGGAACAGCTGGCATAATTGGTTTTTCAATCACAATCCTTCTTTTGTATTTATCAATAATATAACGCTCATCATCATTAATACCTAATTCAAAGAATTTCTCACCCTTACTACCCTCTCTTTTTAATTCAACAATACCTTCTCCTATTAATTTGTTTAAATAATATAGTACTCTTCTGTGAAGTTTAGCCTTACTATTCTTCGCCAATTTAAGCTGTTCTTGAGAAGAAATCTTGCTTTTTATAATATCATCAAGCTCAATGCTTTTGCTGGGAAATACATTCATTACAATGTCTGAAGTTGAGAATTCGTTGTTTGGTTTTTTTTTAAAAAAACTCAATATTTCATACTCAGTTTTTCTCATTAAGTGGGGAGTATGATGAAGTAATATATATATTTTTGTGTTTCAGGAAAACCTTTCAAAAACAATATGTTTCAGGAAATTTCTGAACCATTCAGAAAATAATGGCTGGGAATATATTTATTTTGACATTGTTTAAGTAGATTGAACGTGAGGTGATTGAATGGTATCAACTAAAATCAAGGCAAAAGACTTAGTTATACTAAGTCATTTGAGAGAAAATGGTCGGACCACATTAACCAAAATAAGCCGGAAGACATCAATACCTGTAACAACAATATACGAACGACTAAAACACCATGAAAAAGGAATAATACAAAGACATACACTGTTGTTAGATTTCAATAAATTGGGATATAACATAGTGACAAAAATGCTATTTGGTGTGAACGTGGAAAACAAAAGAGATTTGGGAGAATTTCTAACCCAAAGCCAACAAGTAAACTCGGTTTACAGAATAAACAATGGATATGACTTCATTGTTGAAGGAATATTCAGACAAGTAAGAGAAGTAGAGCGGTTTATTGAAGATGTTGAATCCAAATTTGACATCACTACAAAAAAATATTATTTTGTATTAGAAGATCTTAAACGAGAAGGATTCATGAGTGCCCCTCAGAATCCAATGAAATTAGTTTAGACTGCAAAATAATATGAAAAAAAAATATTTAGCAACAGCCCTCATTTCAAATAATAGATTCCAATAACACTTAATTCTCAGAAAGGTTATCAGTAATGCAGTTTTGGTGTACATTTAATAGGTGCCTCTTTATCCATAAGAATATTAATCATCTCTTCTGATGGCTCAAAAAGTTTTGCGTCAGTTTCTACCGCTAACTGTTCATAAAAATATGGGAAATGAGTGCAACCCAAAATAATAATTTCAGCTCCACTTTTACCCAAATAATTACATATCTTATGAAGTGAGTGCTTTTTAATTATCTTGTCAGGTGAAATCTTGTTTTCAACATCATAAACAATATTTATATTACCATAGCCGATAACAAAGGCATTCTTATTTTTCTTAAGAATTCTTTTTTCAATATTACCAACGCTCTGTCCATTAGCTGCAAGTAGACCAAATTGACTATGACTTAAAGCTAGTTTCTCATAAACCTCTATTGGAGTAGCAATTGTAGCATTTGTTTTGTTCAGCACTAGAGGCAAGTCAATTGCACCTGATAGGGAATTACAGTATATCATTACTTTTCTTATTCCTTGACTTTCAAGTAATTTCACTGCTTTGATTACAATTTTTGTAAGCTCAGGTTTATTTAATGCCTGCAGCCTTGTTTGCTCCTGCGGAGTATTTGATATTGAAACACCTGTTGCAGGAATATTTTTCTGCTTAAGTAATTCTAAACCAAGTTCAGTATCCACAGTAGTTGCTGCAATAACTCCAATAGCTTCCACATCAAAATTTATCACATTATTTTCCACAATTTTTATTTTCATTTCCAATCCCTCTACTTGTTTAATTAATATATAATTTATTCTTTGTATTTAAGTTCTCTTGAACAATTTATTCCCATAGGAATTATCTTAAGAGCATTCCTTTTCGAGCACCAGTTAACTTTCCATCATTAACACATAGCTCACCATTAACAAATACATAATCAACTCCCTTTGAAAGCAAAGTGGGCTCCTGAACAGTTGCCCTATCTCTAACTAATTTATCAAACACAACAATGTCTGCAAAATATCCTTGATTAAGTTCTCCCCTCATAGGAATATTGTACCTTTTAGCAGGTGCAGTTGTGACCTTATCTATTGCAGTTTCAATACTAAGTGGATTAGGAGTATATTTTGAAATTAATCTTGGAATGTTTCCATAATTTCTTGGATGACATAGCGTTTTTTCAGAACTATCATAAATAAGAGCATCTCCGGCAACAATTGAATTATTATGGGTTAATACTCTAACAACATCCTCTTCAGACATCATATCATCAAGTGTGCACTTGACTAGTGGATCTTGTAACAATAACTCAACAGCTGTTTGAAAGCATGACAAACCTAATTCATCTGCAATATTAGAAACTGTTTTTCCTGAATATTCAATATTAGAACACAATGTAATATACACATCAGCCCAATTGTTATTACACCACGAATGAACTCCATGAGCATTAGCTTCTTGTTCTGCTATTTGGTCAAATTGAATATTTTTAAGTACATCCTCAGTAAGACCATCCACACCATAAAGAGACTTTGGCACAATAACTCTCAGAGAAGTATGAGCCCCTCTATACAAATAAACCTCTAGCCCAATGTCCATACCTTGATCATTACCTTCATCTATCAATGAAATTGTTCTTTGTGTCAATCCCCAATTATCTCTTCCAGCTGCTTTATGGTGAGCAATTTGAAGTGGAACTCCTGCTTGGTCCGCAGTTTTTATAGCTTCCTGCACTGCTTTTACTACCTTTGGTCCTTCATTTCTAAGATGGGTTTTGTAAAGTCCTCCAACCCCATTTAAAGCCCCCAGTATCTTTATCATCTCTTGTTCTGATGTAAACATACCTGGTGCATAAATAAGTCCAGAAGATACTCCTAGGAATCCAAGCTCACCCACATATTCTCTTACGATTTCCTGCATAGCTTTGATTTCTTCAGAAGATGCAGGTTGAGTATCTTGTCCCATAACAGAATATCTAATGGACCCTTGACCAACAAGGAATCCTGCATTCAACGGTATTCCCTTTTGTTCCAATTCAGTAAAATAATCCTCCGGATTTTTCCATACTCTACTTTCTGTATTCTGAATTATTGCGTCATTACCTGAAGTAGGTAGTGCAGAAACACCGCAATTACCAACAACAATTGAAGTAATACCTTGAGTTAATAGATTTGCGCCATCATAACCTCTACTGAGCAAAATGTCTCCATGATTATGTACATCAATAAAACCAGCAGATACATATTTACCTGATGCGTCAATAACTTCAAATCCTTCTTGCACTGTAATATGATCTGAAACATGTTCAATCTTATTACCTCTAATAAAGATATCTTTTTGCATTGTTCCATCTTTTGACACAAGACTTCCTCCTTTGATCAAGTACATTTTGTTCATTCTACTTTTCTCCTCACTATCTATGGTTATTCATCTCAATATCATGCTGCATGCATGCAGCATCTATAACATAAGAACCAATATCCATGGCTTCTCCAATGAGAATTTTTCTTAGATTTCTATCACTCATAGTTTCCAAGTATTCAGCAATCAATTTCTTATCAGTAAAATAAGCAAACTTTATCCCATCTTTTCTTACCTTACCTTCTGGTCGACCATATCGTTCATCATTCAAATAAAAAAATCCAGGCATATAACTAACCGGACAAAAACCGTTTTCAAGCAGTTCACTCTGTGTTGACGCCATCTCTGGTGTTGCAGGAATGTCAACTTCAACATACATAATTCCTGGGTGAAGATGATTTGCTGTTCTAACTAAGGATTTAACATCCAGACCAGCTACTTTGTCTGTGTATACTTTCATCCACCCGCACACAGAAGGATCTGCATAAACAAAATCTTCGTAGTTCTTTAGAGTGACCCTTGTTTTCTTCTTACCAGAGGAGATACTTTCCCCAAGACTTACGATCTCGCTGGATTCCAGTAAACCAAGCCTTCCTAAGACAATCTCAGCTAAAGGAGTGACTCTCTTGTCAAGAACACTTAAACCACATCTTTCTGTACCTGCATAAGTGTCAAGTGAAAGATTATGGCAGACACTTACCCTTCCATTCCAATAAATTATATCAAAGTTACTGAGTTCTCTCCAATAATCAGCAGATGGAATCTTGTATTTTAAAGGCATAAAGCCAACAATCGGCATATCAAGATTTTCTTCGCAATTTCCTTGCGTTGCCTTATGCATTGTATTTGTATCTGCCTCAACAACAAGATCCATACTTTCAAGATCTTTCATCATAAACCTAGAAAGCTGGCCAAATAATCCGTTCTGAGTGTAACCCATCTTTGTAACTCCTCTACACTTTTCAACTCGATTATTAGTTTCATCAAACATGAAAGCTCCAGCTGTAGCAATCTCTCCTGATTCCAAATCCTCTCCAAGATACAATAGTAATTCAGGTAACTCTTGGTTAGCCAGTGAATCTTGTATCTGAATAGCACGTTTGAAAATAGAATCCGGATCATTAAACTCTACAATAAAATAATCAGCATCATTACCTCTACTCCATCCATCTCTATAGGTATTAACAACCTCATTAGCAATTCTCTTATCTGGTTCCAATAACTTATATTCAATTCCATCAATTATAGTTGGTTTTAACATTCTATTTCCTCCTTCAGATCCAAATCTGAAACAATATCATTGCCACAAACGACAACACTATGCTTGTCCACTTTGTAGAGTCAATTCTCTCTCGAAACAATAGTATCGACAATAGCGTCATGAAAATAACATCAAGATTATAGACTGCAACACTAATGATTGACGACATATTTCTTAATGATGTGAATAAAAGATAATACTGGCTCAAAATAATAAAAGCTAAAACAATAAAAGCAAAGCCCAAGTAGACATTGTGTCCAAAGAAATTTAGTTTTCTTCTAACCGGAATTAATCTTATTTTTTTCTTCCTAACTATGTTTAATAAAACTGTAATTAAGAGGAAAACCACACCAATACCCCAATACAGAAAAAAGGGATTGTGCACCGATACTGCACGTTTTAAAAAAGTAAAATAAATTCCCCAAAAAATCATAGCAATAATAACATACAATTTTTTTCTTGAAAATAATGTTCTGAAAATATTTTTTTCTTTTACATACAACAAACATATTGAAACAATAACTAAAAATATGGCAAAATAAATTTTAATTGGAAATCTCTCGTCCTTATAAAATACAAAGCAAAGCAAGGACGTAACAATAATTGCAATAATTCTTAATGGTGCAACATCTGAAACATCATTTCTTTTTAGACCTTTAAAATAAAGAATGTTTGAAGCATAACTGAGAATTCCTCCAATTATTGAGTAATATACAAATGACAAATTGATTGTAAAAAAAAGTAATAATGGCAACTGAATCAATGTTACAAAAAACATATAAGATTGAGCATATCTAACAACAGTTGTTTTCTCCAAAATCTTCTTAGAAAAATTTGTTTCCATTGCAGAAAAAAAAGCAGCTAGCAATGGAATGAAGACCATTTTAATCACACATCTCCTCAATCATTTGCATGTCAACTTCATAACCAATTCCTGGATCATCTCTTTGGGCAATGAATCCGTCTTTCATTTGAGCTGGCCGTAAAACAACGTCTTTTTCCCAGTATCTGTCAGAAGAACTTATGTCTCCAACCATAGTAAATCCCTCAAGAGAATTAAGTGCAATATTGTGCGCTCGTCCCACACCTGTCTCTAACATTCCTCCAACCCAGAGTGGAATTGGATTACTGTAATTATAGTGAGTAAAACTTTTAAGAACATTATTTTTAGCGTAATTATGTATTTGTATAGAATTGTATAATCCTCCAACTCTTCCTGGTTTTATATTAATTATCCTGCATGATCTATTGTCAATAGCAAATTGAGCATCATCAACAGAATGAATACTCTCATCAAGACAAATTGGAGTACTAAGCTGACGTTGAATTTTTCCATGATTCCATATATCATTATAATGCAAAGGTTGCTCAATCATGATCAAATCAAATTCATCAAGTGCTTTAAGAGTCGAAACATCTTCTGGTAAAAGGGTGTAATCAGAATTTGCATCAACCATGAGTGGAATATCACCAAAGGTTTCTCTAATTGCTCTAACTGGCTCTACATCATAACCTTTCTTAATCTTAATTTTTATTCTTTGATAACCCTCATCTAATCCATACTCAACTCTTTGAAGTAATGTGTCAATATCACTTTGAATACCAATACTAATCCCGCAAGGAACATGTTCTGTGACACCACCAAGATATTTCCATAATGGAAGATCGGCTTCCTTTGCAAGTGCATCCCAAATCGCCATCTCAACACCCGCTTTTGCAAATGAATGACCTCTTATTGGTTTGAAAACATCAAGAAAATCAGTTACACTCTTACCCTTTCGACCAATTAAGTAAGGTATAATAAATTGCTCTTGGATAATTCTATCTGATTGTGTAAAATCCGGAGAATATAATGGAGTTCCAAGACTTGCAGTCTCCCCCCAGCCTTCAATTCCATTTTCTGTTATTAATCGAACAAGAATAGCGTCTTTTGCTTCAAATTTTCCAAAGCTTGTTTGAAATGGGTGTATTAAAGGTAACTTAACATGATAAGTTACAATATCTCTAATTTGCATTGGCTTTGAATTTACATTTACACATGCAGGATCGATAGTCAACAACAACACCTCCGTTAATTGTTTGAGAATTGGAGGTGAAATATTCTTAAAGTGACTTTCTTAGAAAAAATAGAAATGCTTTCTGAATAATATGAAATAATTTTGTATAATTTGATTATAAACAGAAAGAAATTCAGAATCATATAATAAAATTGCAATTAGAAGAAAAAAATGCAAACAACCAATCATTCAAGTGGAACCTGACTCCACAAAGTAAACTCTCTGCTCGGAGAATAATCTCCAAAAACAAAGTAAGGTGTTCTTGCCCTCCCAAAATAAGAATGCTCAACATCAGCCCATCGCTCAGCCTGAGGCGGAGCTGCACCATAAATTGGTGAACCAAACTCTCTCCATCCTCCAAGAACTGCTCTGTAATCTTGATGTGCAGGTTCAACAATCAAATCTTTCATACCTGCTTTTTTCATCTTCTCAACAAATTCTTTAATAGGAACAATACCTTGCCCAGGTGTAACGTGCTCATCATTCCATCCAAAGTTATCAGATATGTGCACATGCTTGATGTATTTTTTCTCATTTAATTCATCAACCTGCTTCATTAGCCATTTATTAAACTCTTTAGAATTCTCCTCATAGCTCTTTTTAGGATCACCTTGATAATATTTTCTCCACATATAAGCATGACCAATATCAAACGTTGCATTAATATGATCTTCAGCAAGCTTTTTTGCCTTTGTTTCACCAAATCTACTTTTGTTTCTTTCAACAAACTTTTCTCTTGATTTTTGAATAAGTATTTTTAACTCTTCAGGATGAGCACCATACATATCAGGATCAATATTCTCCACAGAAACAGACAGTGGTTCTTTTAGCTGCTTTTTTTCCTTTAGTGTTTTGGACTTCATATAAGCAAACTCGGCAGCTCTTGCAATTGTTGTAACTGATTTATCAATAGCATACTTATCAATAGGTATAGCTCGCTCAACAGTCCTTTCATACTCTGCAGCCTGCTGATACTGGGAAACAGCCATTTCCTTGGCATATTTTAAACTTTGGTCAAACTGCTCTATTCGTTCTTTAAGATACTCAGTGGGTAATTTAACTTCTGGTGGAACAAGATTGTATTGATCTTGCATGATCATTTTTTCAATTTTCCATCTTTCTTCTTCGTCCATGGTTTGTTCTAATTTTGTATAGTATTCAAGTGCCTTCTGCCACTTTTCCTTATCCTCTAATGTTTTTCTGTACTGCTCATTATACTGGTTTGCCCAACCCTTTGCATACTGAATTCTTGTATCAAGTTGAGCACGATAAAATGCTTGAGCAGGAGTAATATGCTCCCGTTTATCTCCATTGGAGTCCTTTGGTTGATTTTGATCCAGCCACTTATTGTATGAATCTGCATAGTTTTCAAAATGATTCCATGATGCTGTAGTTGTTCGGAATTGATCTTTTTCAAATATTGGAATTGGGTAACCTTTATCGTCAAATTTAATCGATCCATCTTTGTCTGTTTCATATTCAGGCCATTCAACTTTCTGATCCTTTCTAATACCTTCAATTAATTTTCCTGTCTGACTATCTACCAAATACATTGTAGCTTCAGTGCCTTCATCCTCAAAAGCCTTGAATTTATGTTTTTGACCCTTTTTAGCATACATTTCCCCAATAGCTCTTGGGAACTCACCTGCATGAACAACAATTGTACCTCCTTGAGCAGTATCACCAGCAAAATCAATTGCTCTTTCTATTTCATGTAAAACTTGTTCTCTAACTTGCGGATCAAACTTACCTTGAGTTAAACCAGACATAGGACCAGCTCCAAAAGAAGCGTGAGTAGACAACTTAACTTCATTAATCTTGGCAAGCTCCCTTATATCTTGCCTTTCATCAGCACCATACATTTCAGGAGTAGTTTGCCTATTGCCCATTGAGCCTTTACCTCTTCCAGAAAAACCAAGTTCAACTCTTGAAGCTCCTTGAAAGATCCTAGCCTTAAGCTGCTGAGTCTGATCAGTTGTTGGATTTGTACTAATACCAATATTACCAACACTTAATCCTGCCAAAGGTTTTTCATCTGTTGAAATTGGACTATAATCATTATCTAATGAATTTCTATAATTTGGGATATCAAATACAACCATTATAACCTCGCCTGATACAATAAATCTCCTGCTGCTGAAAGTCTATCTTCTTCAGATGGATCTTGTGGTCTGAATCCAGAATCATATAACTCTTCTGCCATGTCTTCATAAGATTTTAATCTATGTTGTTCTTCCTGATTCATATAAATTCCATTTGAAGCTTTTTCAGCTAATGTCTTGACCGTGTCATAAGCAGCCATTAACTTATTTGCATTGTCTGCTAATCGCTTTGCCTCTTCAACAGAATCTCCGTACTGTACAACAGCTTGAGCTTGCTGGGGGTGTTCTAAATGAACCGTCTCTTCCAGACTTTGCTCATCCACAGCAACTTCGTCTTCAGTTTCGCTTTCCTCATTAGGCTGATCAGACATAAACCTTTTAGCTTTAAAAACTTCTTTTGCTTCAGCAGAAAACAACGAATCAATATCAACTGCCTTAACCTGAGGAATAGGAATATCTTTTAATTCATCTTCAATTGCAATCTCTTCTTCAGACTGGGAAATTAGATCTTTGGCTTCTTCTATCTCTTTTCTCTTCTTTTCCTGAATCTCCTTGAGTTTAGCAATTCTTTCTCTAGGATCCAAATCTTTAAATTCATCTATATCAGCCATTCTTTACCAAGTAATAATTTTATGTGCTTTTCTATAATTTTTAAATGCTCTCCAACATGCATTCAAAGCATCTCCCTGTGCTCCCTTGTTAGGTTTGCCAGGCCCTCCTTTTTTATCCTTTTTTAGTAAATCTTTAGTAAAAGAACCCATAATCTCATCAACACCTTTAAACACTGAAGTAAAAGGATCAAAAACACTAGGCAATTTTGGTTTCTCCAATTTTGCTTTTCTTTCTTTTTCTTCTTTAGTAAACTGCTTTTCACCAGATTGCTTTAAATATTTCTCAAGCTCTCCTCCAAGAGCATCCATTGCATCATTTATGGA
Source organism: uncultured Methanosarcinales archaeon (assembly GCA_964419615.1). Classification (GTDB taxonomy): domain Archaea; phylum Nanobdellota; class Nanobdellia; order Woesearchaeales; family JAGVZT01; genus JAANXH01. Next base: position 13,220 of record CAYQPU010000031.1, read on the forward strand.
AGTATCAATTGTTTTAAGCAAGTCAAGATCTTCTTCATCCCTCATTTTAACATAATCTTCAATCATCTTTTTTGTCCATGCGTAAGCTCTAATAGTAATCTCTGCTTTACCAGAATGTTTTGGTCCTCGTTGAAAACCTTCTTGTTGAAAACTCATTGCCGGTCTTGTTGTTGCAACAAAATTAACAACACCCACAGCATGCCAATCCTTATACTTAGGTAGATTTTTCTCAGCAACAAACTCAACTTCAACAATAGAGCCCTCAAAAGCTCCAACAAGATCTGCCGAGTTCATTTTATTCTCATCAAGTGAAAGCCTCTTGATATTTCTAAGGTAAGGTTTAATCCACTGCATATACATCTTAATAATATCATAATGCTGCCTTAGATACTGCAAAGTAAATCTTCTTCTTGTAAGTAGCTCAGCAAAAGTCATCTTCTTCCATTGAAGATAGGTTCTTAATTTTCTCTTTAGAACTTCCTTGACTTTTCTATTAAACTCAAGCCTATCTACCTTTGCATCAATATTATGAATCTCACTTTGTACAAGATCTTGTGCTTCTTTATTTGTCAATTCTTGATATGACTTTAAAGTCATCTTCACTCCATAAGTCCTTGTTGCAAAAAATAAATCTGGCAAAGTTGCAAAACCAACCTCTCTTGCTAAACCATAAACCGAACCCGGATTTTTTGCCCCACCCTCAACAAGATCTACCCAAATTCCTTTTAATGATATATCTGCTGAGTCAGCTCTCCTACCTTTATCTTTGTAACTATCTGTGTAAAGTTCAAGCCTTTCATCAATAATTCGAAGCTCTCTTACAAACTGAAACAATTCTTTAGTCATCTTACCAATAGCTTGCAAGAATTGACTAGCCTTATCTTGCTGCAGTCCAAGTCTTTGTTGTGTAACTCCAAAAAATGCAGAATTCTCAGAAGCAGCAAAAGAATCAATAACCTTATGGAAATTTTGATATCCAAAATCTTGTCTATAAGATGTTATCATCCAATAATACATCCCTTCCAAGCTTTCCTCATGATCAATAAGAATTAATCTAAACTTTTGAAGCGGCTCAGGATAATCTGCAAGTTGAAAATTATCAATCTGAACCTCACTAAACTCCTGTTTAAGACTGTTATCTTTAAGGAATTTACCTAGAGCAGTATCAGGTTCACTCTTTATCTCTTCTTTTTTAAACAATGCCATTTTGGTTATTTGTATTCTATTTATATATTACATTATTTAAATACTTTTTCCTAAATATTTAATCATGCACTGGATGTTCATGACCCAGTTCTTTTCTTGTTTGTAACTCCTCAATATGTTTTAGTCGTGAATGAAGAATATTTGACTTGTTGTTCTCGAAATCTCCAATAACATTTGCTACATGTTCTCCTCCAAGAAAATGAGGTAGAATCACATAATCTGCTCCAACATGATACAAATAGAGTGCTTCGTCTAGTTGTGATGCTGTAACAACAACTATTGCCTTATTGGAAACATGCCTCACCTTTTGTAATATCAAGCAATTATCTGTAACATCTGGCACAGTACTAATAACCATATTAACATTTTGTAAATCTAGGTGATTAAGCATTTCAGCATCCCCAACATCACCATAAACACAAGGAACACCTTTGGCAGATAGCTGTTTAATCACATCAGGATCATAATCTACAACCAGTGAGCTCTTATTTAAAACATTTAACCTCTTTAGAATATTATATCCAATTCTATTATAGCCACACAGTAAAACCTCATGTTTGGAGTCATGCTTAGGTTTATCCTCATGTCTATTTCTAATAAACAATTTATATAATTTTACATCAAATTTCAACAAATAAGAACTCATAGTAATAGTGAAAATTGCCAACAAAACTGTTAATGACAAAACACTCTGACCTATCATTCCTGTGCTATGACCTAAAGCTGCAATAACAAGGGAAAACTCACTAACCTGAGCCAATGAAACAGCTGAAAGAAAAGCTGTTTTTGATTTGTATTTTAATAGCCTTAATACCCCCATGATAATCAACGGCTTAATAAGAAGTACAATTCCTATCAAAGCAACAGACGCCCAAGCAATAGTCACAATATCTTGGAATATAATCTGAGTTCCTAAGGTAACAAAAAATATTGTGCTAAAAAAATCCTTT
>CAYQPU010000031.1:15385-20757 GCA_964419615.1 uncultured Methanosarcinales archaeon
GAAGTCCTGAAAGACAAAATTGAGATTGCATCAAAAATTAAACCTTTAAAGGATTAATTTTTGATGCAATCTCAATTTTGTATGGAAGTCCTGAAAGACTAATACCTGCCAGAAACGCTCCAACAACTACAGATAAACCTAAAAACAAAGCTGAAGCTGAAAACACAAAACAAACTGACAAAGACATTAGGAATAAAAGCTCATTATGCTTTGCAGCCTCTTTAAACAAAAATGGCATTATGAATTTTGCACATAATAATGTCAATACGCCTAGGCCCACTAAGCTTAGCATTGAATGTGTAAGACTAGTATTAGAAATAACACTTAATGCAATTATTGCTAGTAAATCTTCCAGCAATAAAATCCCAATTAAAATTCTTCCGTGTAGGGTCTTAAGTTCTCTTTTGTCAGCTAATGACTTAACAATAACCATTGTTGAACTAAAAGCAATAACAAGTCCAATATATGCTGCTTCAATATTATTAAAACTAAATAAATTAGCAATAATAAATCCAATCCCAAACAACACAATACTATTTATTGTTCCACCAATGATTGCAGTTTTACCAACATCTTTTAGTTTTTTTAAATCTAATTCCATTCCAACAAGGAACAATAAAAATGCTATCCCTACTTCAGATAAAGTTTGGATAGAAGCAGGATCATTAATAATCCCAAGAATCGGTCCAATCAGTAAGCCTGCACCAATATAGGCAGGAATCATTGGCTGTCTTAATAATTTGAGAAGATAGCCGAGTACAGTTGCCACTGTGATAATAACACAAATCTGGATAAAAAAATCATGCATTGTCTGACCTCTTATTGTTTTTATTAAATATAATCTGACAAAACCTCCCTATGGATTTTTGTAGACTTTTGTGGATTTCTTAATTTTTTCATGCACCGCGCATGTTCTATCACTACCTCTCTTAACTCTCTAAACTGTACCAACGTATTTTGCATTATTTTTTCACCTCTTTAATACAATCTCTCCTTTGTCATTAATCTTGACTATGATCTTGTCTCCTTTTTTCCAACCTTTAGCCTCTACAATCTGCTTTGGTAAAGTAACTTGGTACTGCTTTTTGTTAGGAAACTGTAATTTAACCATTTTAGCTAATATTTTCTAATTATATATAATTTTAAATATTCTTTTAATTATACTATTATATATACTTTTTGGTTTAAGAACAATTGACTATTAAGTAAAATTTATATATTCAACAAATTCAGAAAGCTTGTTAATGAAAAAAAGAGGGCAGTCGTTTACAACATATATAGTCTTATTAATAGTAATCTTAGCTGGAATCTCATTTATAATATACTTTAAATCAAAATCTCAAGGCAACTATGTTTTCGACTATGAATTTAAATCAGATGTAGACACACTAAAAGATTACATATCAAGTTGTCTTGAAGAGACAACACTTCAGGCAATAGAAATATATGGGATTGACCAAAATTTAAACCATCCTGCAGATCGAGGAACTCTTTCCAATTCAGAGCCACTATTAACACACTATATTGAGAACCAAATTTTGGATTGTATTGATGTTGATCAATTCCCTTCATTAATATTAAGTTTTGAAAAACCTGTTTCCACTATCACAATTCAAAAAGAAATAATAATTTCTGATCTAGCTCTCGCAGTAGAAATAAAACAAGGGGAAAAAACAAAACATCTTTCTGAATTTAGCTATCTACTTGAAAGAACAAAAATAAAAGAATTATCCTATGATGGATTAGGTAAAACCAAAGGCCAACAAATATTAATTACCGATGACCAGAGAGCAACACTAATCATTCCTCAAGGAGTTAATGCAAAAAATGCAGAAGGAGAACAAATTGATTTTGTCTCTGTGAAAATAACTGAAAAACATTTTGAAAACCTAAACAATAATGTGGTAATTGGTCCAGTTGTATTTGATGCAAAACCAGATGGAGCAACATTTAATCCTCCACTTAACATGAAAATCCAAATTAAGTACAATGAAGTACCATATGGGTTTCCTCCCAAAGAAATGAAATGTGCTTATTATGATGAACAATTAGATATCTGGAGAGCATATCCAACTAAAGTGACAGACAATTCTGCTGAGAGAACTTATACATTAGATTGTGACATAGATCATTTTAGTGTGATAGCTGCAGTAAGATGTGGTCAAGAAACAAAAGAATATGCCCTAACCTTTGAACCAATTTACCAAGCACCAATTGAGCCAATTCAGCCAATGTATTGGATGTACAATGATGAGAATATCCAAGATGGACTTCATGTGATTCCTGAGGAAGTTGGGGAATGTGATCTAAATCGTGGTGATGGAGAAAATATTATCCACTATCTTTCTGATAAGGACACTTGTGAAGATCTACTAGATGACTGGGATGAAGATGATCAAGAATCAGGACCATATATTTTTCAGTATGTAATTGATATTGATGGAAATTATGGTACACTGGAGACAATCTCAAATGCAAAAAACGAGATCGGAGCAAAAGAAATCAGATATGGGGGATATACTGTTCAATTAACTCCGTCGGGTTTTGGAGATTTTGCAGAGCGTTGCACACAATCATGTGAACAAAAAGCAGAGGAAGATTTAAACCAATATTTAGATGAACCAATAATAACAAATGATGGAATTAATGATAATATTCAGAAACTATTTTGTAAATTAAAATTAAATGCTATAAAAAATCCATCTGATGTAATTACACATTATGAAGTTCAAGCACTACCTTCCTCTCCAGATGATTGTATGGTTGCAGAAGAGGAAACAATACAATTTCCTTTTGACAATATCAATGATCCTTATGAACGTGGTGAAACAGTAACAATGGATTATCCTGAAAAGAAATCTGTATTTTATGCAACTCCAGAAACATATGGTTACTTGAAAACATTAGGTAATTCATATACTGCAGAATACGGTTCATGGGATAATTTTAAACCTGTTCTTGGAGGAGAAGCAGATTTCTCATTTTACATAGAAACAGAAGGTAGCAATTGTAGAGATGATAGTATTGGTAATTTTGAAGTAAAATTAATCAGTACAGATTTACCAGAACCAGAATATAACCTTGAATCAGAAGAGCCTTTAATAATACCTGATCAAATAAAAACAATGGACTTATTCACTGGAACACTTGAAGATCTATATATAGAATGTTCTGATCAATGCATCTGGACATTAAATGAAGAAGATACAGAACCCGGAAACCTTCATGCAGGTGATAACTTAATAAAAGTCAGGGTTAATAATATAAAAGATCCTGCAGTTTACTCAAATGCAGTATTTAAATTTAAAGGAGAAGGATTACATGTTGGTGGAAACCAGTTTGTGCCAAGTGCACCAGGAGGTTCATCAAGTGGATCTTCAGTTGTAGGTGGAGGTACTTTTTATGATCCAGGGTATACTGGAACTACCTCTGCAGGAGGAACTTTTCAAACACCACTTGGAAAACCAGTTGATTTCCAAATTAGTGGTAGTTGTGGTGATGCAGCAGAACAGGCAATAAAGGGTGTAATGGAATTACAGTGTAAATATGCTGATGTGGGAGATGCATATGATCCAACTTGTAGTGGTGGCCTAAGTTGTGCTCAGTTTGTAGATTGGGCATTTGTAAATGGTATGGGTCTAGATGAAGTCTGGGCTAATGGTAATGGTTGGTGCGATGTGGCATCAATGGAAAAATTAGGAAATGACAATAAGTTCCAACCCGGCGATGTATTTTCACAGGATTTTGGTTCTGTTGGACATGCAGGAATGATTATTGGAAAAGGAAAAGTAAGTAATCTAGTTTCATCAAGTTATACAACAAGAAATGGTCAGCAGATGTGTTATACACAATTCAAACCAGACTCTGGTGGAGAAGTTGTTTATGCTCACTCTTATGGCTGGATTAGTGGAGGGGTAGCTTATGGAAGATCATGTTTTACACCACAAAGTGTTTTTGAAAAAGCATTTTCCGATGCAAAAACAGTTTATTGCAGAAGAGATGTATGCTCTTAAAATAAATCTCTATAAATCTCCTGAAATAAAGTTTTTCCGCAATATTTTTATATAAGCTTATAAAAAAACCATATATATGAAAAAAAGAGCGCAGTTTATGGCAGCATTCTTGATAATTGCGGTTGCTTTAGTTATTATATTTGGAATAATCTATTTTGTATCTGACACTAACAAACCAGATATTGTTAATTCTCAGGAATTTGAATCACAAACAGATGCCGTCAAGGGCTATGTGCAATCATGTCTGCAGCAAACTGCTAGAGAAGGAATAGACATATTTGGTGTAAAAGAAACGTCAGCACCACTGATTGAACAATATATTGAAAACAATCTTCCATTGTGTTTAGAGTTTGGAGCGTTTGATAAAGTAGGATTAGATGTATGGGCAGAAGCAGTAAATGCAACTGTTGAAATAACAGATAAATCCTTTCTTGTAGATGTTGTTTATCCAGTCCATATTAAAAAACAAGAATCTCAGGCTGACATAAGCAAATTTAATTACTACATAAAAAGAGAAAAGGCAAAAGAGATTGTAATGGCTGGCCCGGTTTCAGAAAGAGAAACAAGAATCTCAACAGAAGATGGTGATGCAACATTAACCATACCACCTAACACAAAAATTGTTGATCAAGATGGAAACATACACACCGGACCAGTATCAATCAAAGTTCTAGACAAAAATTTCAAAGGACTATCTAATGACGTTGTTATTGGCACTGTTGTATATGATGCAAAACCAGATGGTGCAGTCTTTTCTCCGCCTGTGCAGCTTGAATTAAAAATCAACTATGAAGACAAACCCCTTTACCTTCCATATGAAGATATGAAGTGTGCTTATTATGATACAAAAGGAGACATCTGGAGAACATATGAAACAGTGGATGTAGTTGATAATACTGAAGATCAATCTTACACTGTTAAATGTAATGTAGATCATTTTAGTGTGATTGCTGTTACTAATTGTGGTGAGGAAATCAAAGCATATCTGATTGATGCCATTCCATTATATCAGCATTTGATAGAACCTATTGAAGAGGAAGAATGGTGGTTAATTAATGATAAAGGAGATTACTCATCTGGTTCGCTTCCAACTGATGGTAAACATCTAATTCCCGAAGCAATTAACATTGCAGAGAACTATGGTTGTGATGAACAGCGAATGATGGCGGACACATATGATCATTCTCTTGGTACTGATCTTTTTAGTAATAAGATTATGGACTGTGAAGGATCAATGTCTGACTGGGATTATGATGACATCTTAATGGAAAATCATTTTGGAGATAATTTTGCATTTGATTATGAGCTTGGTGGAGAATTTGATAAAGTCCCAAATTTATTAAGCAAAGGTCCTGAAGT
>CAYQPU010000032.1:0-19979 GCA_964419615.1 uncultured Methanosarcinales archaeon
AACAAATGATCAAGTAGGCTTAAATAATGTAAAAGTCAAAGTGGATGATCAAAATGGAGGCATAGATACTCAACAATATGCAATAGAAGTTTCAAACACAAACGATGCTCCAATATTAGAATATGAAATACCTGATCAAGAATGGCCAGAAGACAATTTATTGGCTATAGATCTAGACAATTATTTTGAAGATATTGATGGTGACACTCTAACATACACATCAACCACACCAACAAATGTCCAAGTAAGCATTCTGGGATCTTCAGTATTATTTAGTCCAGACACAAATTGGAATGGTCAAAACACTGTTATCTTCACAGCGCAAGACTTACAAGAATCAGTCGATAGTAACCAAGTATTACTAACAGTAGCTCCAGTCAATGATGCTCCAGTATTAGATCATATTGATAATATTGTAGTTACAGAAGGAGAACTAGTAGACATCAATCCAACTGCAACAGATGTAGACCAAGATTCACTAACATTCACATTCTCACAACCTATTGACCAAAATGGAGAATGGCAAACAACATTCACAGATGCCGGAGAATATGATACAACAGTTAAAGTAGATGATAATAATGGTGGTACAGACTCCCAACAGGTTCACGTAACAGTACTTGAATGGGGTAACCATGATCCTGTACTTGATCCAATAGCAGATATCACAATCACAGAAGGAAAACTAGTAGACATCAATCCAACTGCATCAGACATAGATCAAAATACACTTACATTCACTTTCACAGCACCATTAGATCAGACTGGAGAATGGCAAACAGACTTTGCAGATTCAGGAGATTATGATGTCACAGTACAAGTAAATGATGGCATGGGTGGCACAGATACTCAATCAGTTCACATTACAGTAAATGAATGGGGCAACCATGCACCAGACCTAGAACCAATAAATGACATAACAATTATTGAAGGGGAACTCATCAAAGTTTTACCTGAGGCATCAGATCTTGATGAGGATCCTCTTTTATTCATATTTGCTCCTCCATTAGATCAAGACGGAGAATGGCAAACAAACTATATGGATGCAGGCGATTACCAAACAACAGTTGAAGTAACAGATGGATTAGCATCAGACACAGAAACATTCACAATCCATGTATTAGAATCAGGCAACCACAATCCAGTATTAGATCCAATTGCAGATGTTGTTGTAACAGAAAATGATTTAGTTAAAATAATCCCAACCGCGACAGATCCAGATGGTGATTCTGTAAGCTTTGAATTTGAACAGCCATTAAACCAGAATGGAGAATGGCAAACAGATTTTGCAGATTCAGGAATCTATCAACTAACAGTAACTGCTCTTGATGGAAATGGTGGTACAGACAGTCAAGTTGTTAATATTCAAGTATTAGAATGGGGCAATCATGATCCTGTACTGGATCTAATAGCAGATATCACAATCACAGAAGGAGAACTAGTAGATATCAATCCAACTGCATCAGACATAGATCAAGACACTCTAACATTCACTTTCACAGCACCGTTAGATCAGAGTGGAGAATGGCAAACAGACTTTACAGATTCAGGAGATTATGATGTCACAGTACAAGTAAATGATGGCATGGGTGGCACAGATACACAGTCAGTTCACATTACAGTAAATGAATGGGGCAATCATGCACCAGAGCTAGAAACAATAAATGACATCTATGTAACAGAAGGAGAATTAATCACAATAAACCCTGTGGCTAATGATCTTGATGAAGATCAATTAACATTTTCATATACTTCCCCATTAAATCAAGATGGGCAATGGCAAACAACATTCCTAGATGCAGGTGATTATCAAACATCTGTTAGTGTGTCTGATGGAGACTTAGTTGATGTAGAATCATTCACAATACATGTACTTGAATCAGGTAATCATAATCCTGTTTTAAATCATATAAATGATATTGAAGTAACAGAGGGAGATTTAGTGGAAATTAATCCAACTGGAACAGATCCAGACAATGATCAAATTGAGTTTTTATTCACACAACCATTAGATCAGACTGGAGAATGGCAAACAGATTATACAGATTCAGGAGTATATACAATAACAGTCACCGCTTGGGATCAAGGATCTGGCTATGATTCACAACAAGTCAAAATAACAGTAAACGAATTTGGAAACCATCTTCCTATAATTGATCCAGTAAATGATATTACAGTTGCTGAAGGAGAATTAGTAAAAGTAGCTCCAACTGCATCAGACATAGATCAAGATACATTAACATTCACATATGAAAACATGCTTAACCAAGATGGACAGTGGCAAACAACATACACAGATGCTGGTACATATGTTGAAACAGTAACTGTTCATGATCAAAAAGGAGGCCAAGATTCAACACAATTCACAATCCATGTGCTAGAATCAGGAAACCATGAACCAATTATAGAAACAATCAATGATATCTATGTAACTGAAGGAGAATTAGTAAAAGTAAGGCCTGTGGCATATGATCCAGATGGAGATCAAATTACAATTTACTTTGATGGAGTATTAGATGCAAAAGGGGAGTTTCAAACAAAAGAGCATGACCTTGGCATATTTGAAGGATTTGTAATAGTAACTGATGGAACATTAACAATAACTCAAAAAGTACTGATTCATGTGCTTGACACACCATTCCAGGAAATAGGAATAGATAGAATCAGATTTGATTCATATACTCAGCCAGGAAAGCGTGTAAAAATAACAGTCACAACATCAAATACAGGAACAAAAGACATCAAATCAATGAAAGTTCGGGCAATGATACCTGAGCTAGATGTATATAGTAGAACAAGAACTTATAAATTGGAAACCGGAGATACTAAAACCAGTAATATATACATGGAAATTCCAGAATGGGCACAATCAGGTGAATATCAGGTAAGATTCTCGATTTCAAGCGATGAAACCCGTAGAATCAAGCATAGGCCATTAATAATTGAATAAAAATAGTAAAAAAATTACTACTAATGGGCCTAAAACCTGTTTTGTAACCACTTGAGAATAAACTTGGAAATTAATCACTACTGTATAACAAAAAAACAAAAGGTTTAAATACTAAGTATATTTACTACCGTTATGAGATTTCCTAATCTCAAATATTTATTAAAAACAAACCTAGGGGGGTAAAATAAAATGAATAAGAAATGGAGTCTGCTTGGAATTTTGATGATATTATTCGCAGGATTTCTAGCAGTAAGTGTACAAGCTGTCCCAGTTGTTATCCAATATGTAGAAGTGGATGGCGATGAAGTATTTCCATGGGATCCAAACCCAACCCACCTTGACAGAGGTCAGGACTTTGAGGTTAGGGTAAGGTTACATGCGTTAGAAGACATCGAAAACCTGGAGATCACAGCATTTATCTCAGGATACGAGTACAATGACTATGAGAGTATCTCAGACACAACTCATTTGTTTGATGCTGAAGAAGGCTATCATACAGCTGATTTGGATTTAAGATTACCAGACAGAGTAGAAGAAGATCAATATAAATTAAGAGTAATTGTTTCAGACCGAAATGGTTACATGATTGCTGAAGATTATCAACTTGAACTGAACCCAACAAGAGTTGGCCTAAAGATCAGAGATGTTGTATTCAGCCCAGAAGAACAAGTTACAGCAGGCAGAGCATTGCTAACAAGCGTTCTTGTCAAAAATGTTGGAGACAAGGATATGGATTCTGTAAAGGTTAAAGTCAGTATACCAGCATTAGGAGTTAGTGCAACTGACTATGTTGATGAAATTGAATCAGATGATTCAGTTCTTTCAGAAGAAATCTATATGAGAATTCCAAACGATGCTGAAACAGGTTCATACACAATGAACGTTCTGGTAGAATATGACGAAGGTTTTGAAGAAGTTGTAGCACAAAGAACAGTATTTGTACTAGCTGCTGCAGACCATGAAGAACCAGCACCTGTTGAAAAGGAAAAAACAGTCATAACAATCAGCACTGATATGCAAGAGTTAAAATCTGGCCAAGGAGGCGCTGTCTACCCAATTACATTAACAAACGAGGGAACAAGCTCAAAAACATATGTTGTTTCAGTAGAAGGAACAGAAGAATGGGCAACTTTTAGAATCTCTCCAAGTAATGTTGTTGTCTTGGGACCAGAAGAGACAAGCACAGTATATGTCTACCTAGCTGCTAAAAAGGTTGATTCAGGAAGTAGAATCTTCACAATAACAGTCAGCGGTGCAGACAGAGTACTAAAGCAGCTTCCAATGACAGCTTCAGTCGTAGAAGATGGATCATTCAACTTCGGACTAGGCAATGTTAGAAGAGCTCTTGAGATCGGATTTATCGTATTGGTTGTAGTGCTAGTTGTTCTAGCAATAATTGTTGGCTTTTCATTAATCAGAAAAGGCAGTGAACCAGACGAAATCTCAGGTCAAACATATTATTGAAAAATTAATTTATTTTTTTTTATTTTTCAATTCCGGAAATTTATAATTTCCGTTATTAACTTAAGAGATTTGTTTTTTTATCTCTTTTTTTTCTGTTTTTTTATTTAATTAACAAGATTTAGCTTCCTTTCTATGTATAATTCATTACCACAAAACATCCTCATATATTGCTTTCCTTGGTTAATATATCTGGTCATATGTTCTTTTGTTCGTTTAAGTAGATCGTCGCATCCCTCATCAAAATTATAGTATCTTCCTTTCTGTAGAATCATCTGTACCAAATTAGGATCTATAAATACAATAGTATTGGTCCCATGCTCAATAACCATGTGCTCTGGCTTCATGTCACAGTGTGGTGCCTTTGTTAAGTCAAGAATCTTTCCTGCATACACAGCTTCGAGCTTTTTTTCAATTGGTACTTGGGAAAATATTCCATCATTTCTACCTTCAATGAACTCTTCAGCACAAGCAACTACTAATCCTTCTGGTGAGTACACTAATCCATAAGGTTGTACAAAAGATTCTCCTAAGAGTTCTCTTAGAATTACTTGATATTCATTAAGCATACATACAATATTAGGATTACTATCTGTTCTAAGAACAACATCTTTATTATCCCATTTAGCACTTCCGTTTTTTCTCCATGATGCTCTACCTAATTTTACACCTTGACAATAAAGATCATCAAAAAGCATATCCCTATCAATACTAAAATGGTCATTATTTGAATTATCAAGAGATGAAATGAGTCTATCTGTAATCTGCTTTAAGACCGCACCTTCCAATAAATTTGATGTACAAAATGTATCTGCCCATACTAATAATCTAGTCTCCTCTTCAGGTAATGTGTAGATATAATTCGATCTTTGCTCTTGATTTGCATCTCTACTCAGAATTACAGTCTTTAGTTCAGCTAATGGATGTGCTGATATTTCAGAAACAAGATTATCAGAATATTCATGAAATCTTTCATTACGTTCTTGTGAAGCAGGTTCATTTTGCATTCTAATGGCTTCTACAATAAATTCGTCAATAATCTGCTGCACCTCTCTCATACATATGTTACTGATTTTCCCTTATTTAAATCTTTCGTTTTTTAACCACTATTAAGTAATAAAAAATAAATAATCAAACATTAAAACAAATGTTTATTCCAATAAGAATAATATTATCAAAAGCTTTTATAATACCCTAACCAGTTTCTAAACTTAAAATTAGATGAGGTGTTTATATGAGAAAAGGAAATTATGTTTTTACTTCTGAAGCAATGGCTATAGGTCATCCAGATAAGGTATGTGATCAGATCTCTGATGCAATCCTTGATGAGATGTTTAAACAAGACCCAATGTCAAGAGTGGCTTGCGAAACAATGACTGGAAATGGATTTATTCTAGTCACCGGAGAAGTAACAACAAAAGCATATGTAGATGTAGTTAATTTAGTTAGAGATGTTGTTAAGGATATTGGCTATAACAAACCAGAATATGGCTTTGACTATAGAACAGTTGGAGTATTAACATCAATAAATGAGCAATCAGCAGATATTGCATTAGGTGTTGACAAAAACAAAGAAGGAGAACTTGGAGCAGGAGATCAGGGAATGATGTGCGGTTATGCATGTAATGATACACCTGAATTAATGCCATTACCAATTGCTCTTTCTCACAAAATTGCTAAAAAACTACAAGAACTAAGAGAAGACAAAACACTACCATACTTAAGACCAGATGGTAAATGTCAAGTAACAGTAAAATACGAAGACAGTAAACCAGTAAGAGTACCAGCAGTAGTTGTAGCAACACAGCATGATCCAGACGTAACCTTAAAACAAATAAGGCAAGACATGATCGAGCATGTAATCAAACCAGTATGTGGAAGATGGATAGATGAAAAAACAGAATACTTTATCAACAACACTGGAAGGTTTGTAATTGGTGGGCCAGTTGCAGACGCAGGCTGTACAGGAAGAAAAATAATTGCAGATACATATGGTGGTGTGGGTAATCACGGAGGAGGAGCTTTTTCTGGAAAAGATCCAACAAAAGTAGACAGATCAGCAACCTATATGGCAAGGTACATAGCAAAAAATGTTGTCAAAGCAGGTCTTGCTGAAGCGTGTGAAATTCAAATTAGCTTTGCAATTGGTTCAAGAGGACCAATCTCAATGTTGGTTGACACATTTGATACAGGAAAAATACCAAACTCCTCTCTTATTAGGTTGATAACAAAACACTTTAAGTTAAATCCATCTGGAATCTTGGAACAGCTTGACCTAAGAAGACCCATCTTTAGAAAAACAGCTATCTTTGGTCACTTTGGAAGAGAAGAACCAGAATTCACTTGGGAAAAAACCGACAAAGCAGCTGCACTAAAAAAGGATGCCGGGCTTTGATTTATTTTTTTTATTTTCTTTTTTCAAAATTAATATATACTATCTAGATTTCTATGTACATATGCCTCTGTTGTCTAGTTAGGATAGGATGCAACCCTGCGGTCTTTGGCTGAAAGGTTGCGGCCCGGGTTCAAACCAAACTTTTACCGCTTCGCTTAAAAGTTTGACCAAAAAATAAGGAGCTTTCAGCTCCTTATGGTGATGTACTTGTGCACAAGATGATCACCACACATGCACTTAAATGTGTAGCCTTTGGTCAATTGTGTAAAAGGTTAGTGAAAGTCCCGGCAGAGGCATATTTTATATGCTAGTTGAGTACAATTATTAGAAGATTTAAAAGGATATAAAAGAGACTAGAGAATAATTAAAAAACCTTACACTTTAGCAAATCCATCATCCCAATGCTCATCGAGACTTTTTGTAAATTTATATGGTGCATTACAACTCGGACAGCCTAGTTCTTCTAATTCTTCCTTCTTTGCAAAGTATCTAGTATAGTCACATCCACCGCACATAATAGTTAAACCTTTTATCAAAGATTCAGTATCAACAAGAGGATATCCGACCATGTCATCAAGCATTCTAATATTTCTTTTCCAGTCTTCTCCAGGCTGAACTCCTTCACCATGTACTCTATTTGACAATTCCACTATATATTCAATAGCACAAACATGTCTATCTGGATTAAAGGAAGGAGTTTTTTCCAATAGTGCCTGAAATGCTACTCTTAATGCACTATTATTATGCCAATTCTTAATTACGTAAAACTGCAGTTGTTTACCATTAATTGCAGCTTGATAGAACTGATCAGCTGTATCAGAACTTAAATCCGCAATTCTTTGCTCTACTCGTTGCCTATCCTCAGCGCCAGTCCCTGGGAATTGAATGTTCATAATATGTGGGAAATCCTGTCTGTTTATAATATTTGTGAAATTATTCACTTAAGAATAGTTAAGAACTAAATGTTTAAATACTAAATATACATTCCTTTTTATTATGAATAGATCTTTTATTAGTCCAGGAATTACAACAGCCGCAAAATACCTGGCATTAGGTGTAACTTCTTTAGCAGTGTTAGGAATTATAAAAGATGACTTTAGGTTAGTGAGTGCAGCTTTAACACCAAATGCAACATATCATGCTGAGAACGATGCAACATCTGATCTAACTTTTTATTCAGAAGAGGCAAAAAACGAATTCTGTTCAGTTGAAAGCGTAGAACTTCAAACTTGGAGATTCTTGCCAGCTTCTAAACTTACTCTCACTTTAGATAATAGGTTAAGGGGCTGCACAGAGAATCCAGATCCTGAATGGATTTTTTTTGCCAAACGTTCTATAGGTAGACCATATTATTTAACAGACTTGTTGTTTGAACCAAGAAATACAGCTTTACATTACAGGGGAGAACCTGGTTACTTAAATCATTTTGGTGAATCTGCTTTTGATGAAGGTGAAATGATAATGTTTTTTTCTCAACAAACAGATCCGAACACAGCATATGGTGTTCCAGCTTCTGAAATTAATTAATTTTTTTGTTTAATTATCTTTTATATTACCTGTATCCCAATATAGAACATTACCATATAAGCTATGTTAGAATTGGTATTAAGTTCCAGACAGAGGCATTCATTCTCCAGAGTCAATCTTTTTCTTAATCTCTTCTTGGAGAGTTTCCCTAAATTCAAATAGAACCTTATTAAACTCAACCTCTTTATATGAACATTCTAGATTAAATGAAAATTCTTTCTCATCCCAGGTTTTAAGTTCTGCTTCATTGTGCTGAATAAGAACTTCCAGTTTGTCCATAGCTCTTGCAAACTTTGCTTCATCTGTTTTAAGATCTTCAAACTCTAACCATAAATCTTTGATCTCTTCTCTTGTCTCTGCGGGTAAGTTTTTTAGTATTTTCTCTAAAGCATTCTTCTCATTTTCAAATTTATTTTTGAGCTCACCTTTGAATGCATGGTGATCTCCTGCACGTATTTCAGCTAAATCATGAATAATAATCATCTTCAAAACTTTTAACATGTCAACCTTCATACTAATCTCTTTTTCGAAAACAATAGCCATTAATGCCATTCTCCATGAATGCTCTGCAACACTCTCCTGCCTATTGTTAGAAAGCCAGCTATGCCTTAGTAATGTTTTTAATCCCTCTGATTCATGGAAAAAATCCAATAAAGCTCTATTTTTATTGTCCATGATAATAAAAAATATTAAGTTTGTTATAAATCTTATCCTCTGCTCAATTTCTTTTGAGATAACGATTTATATACATCTTATCCTTTTCTATAAAAAATGAACAAAATAAGATCACAAATCCTAAGAAAACTTATACACAAACCAGGATTATCATTTAACAAGATATGGGAAAAAGAAATTCCTTCTAACCAGTTAGCATATCATCTCAAAGTTCTTCAAGAGGACAATTATGTGGAAAACAAAGATGGGAACTACTATTTAACACATCAGGGGAAGAAGTTTTCAGCTTATATTGATGGTATTTCAGGAAAAGAATCCAAAAAACCACTTATATGTGTTGTTGTTGTTCTTGTTGACCAAAACAAAGTCCTAATGCAGCAGAGAAAAAAAGAGCCATTCTATAATTACTGGGGTTTTGCAGGAGGAAAAATTGAATTTGATCAGTATATCTTGGAAACTGCAAAACAGGAATTAGAAGAAGAAGCAGGGTTAAAGGCAGATCTTTCTTTGAAAGGAATTCTCTGCATGAAAACCTATAACAATGGCCAGCAGTCATACAACCATCATATATTTATTGTAAGAGGAGACAATCCAAGAGGAAAACTTATAATAAAAAATAGAGAAGGAATAAACAAATGGATTGAGATAGACAAAATAAAAAGCTTACAAATATTTCCTGATGTTCAAAGAGATGTTGAAATTGCTCATGGTGAAGGTTTCACCTTGTTTGAAATGGATAAGTTTATGAAGGATGATAAATTTATAAAATCAGAAATAATCAGAGATGAACAAATTTGATGCTATTTCCAGCCTCTTGTATACTCCATCTTATGTTTTATTGAAGGATCAATAACAACCCTAAATCCTAAACTTGGACATGCACCATCAGAACCAGTTATTCCATCAACACAATATGAAAAAGCAGACTCAGTATCATACCTGTTTCTCCATTGGGATTTATTAATTAAATATAATTTGTGTGGATGTCTTGTTTGTATCATTGTTGAAGTCCATTCACTAATATCAGTTTTTTTTAAAAAGGGAAAATAAAATTCTTGACAAAGAATATATTCTGCAGCAGTTGGTAGTCTCACCATATCTTCATTCAAATCCAGTCCTTTCGCAATGCTTGGTAAGATTCTCCCTACAATCTTTTGAATCTCAAACCCATTTCTACAATAGTCAACACACTTGTTTCTGTGATACTTGTAATTAAAAACTCTATGTTCTTGATTTTGAAAAATCTCAATAAATGGATCATTCTCATATTCTTTAATCTTACCTGTCCTACCTCTCAACTGAGGTGGAACAGAGTTTTCAAACAATATCCAATTTCCATCTAATGTATTGATGCTACTGCTTACATGTGCATACTCTTCATACAATCTGGTCCTAACCTCTAAACCAAACAAATCAATAGTTTTTTCTCTTCGTTTCTCAGGATCCTCAAACAACACTCTCTTAGGCAAATAAACTAAATCAAAATTAAACTGCTCTAATCTCTCATGTAATTCAAGCATCTGTTCAGGAATGTCAGCAACTTCAATTTCCAAGTTTTTCGGAGGATGCAAAATAGCCATATCAAGATGAGATTGATATTATTATATAAACTTAACGCAGTTTACCCCTTTAAAGTACTCTAAACAATAATATTTATATATCAAGCACTCTTTTTGAAAAACACAATGATAAATCAACTACTTGAAAAAGAACCTTGGGATCACCTTATTAGAAATAATGTTGAAAATTGGCTTCCGTACCAGATTGTTGGCAAACAAATTAGAGCTGCAGCAGAAGTTGTACTTGAACCTCATAGTGGTGTCAGAGGAGACTACCACATACTAGGTAGAGTCCCTATTGATATTGAATTGGAAGCAACAAAAGAGAATATTAGAAAATTGGCTAAAGTTTTGTATATTGATAATTCTGAAAGACAAATGAGCAACTTGGGTGGGCATGTATTACTGTTTAATGAAGGTCGTGTTAAAAGATATGGTGCGCATGAGGTCTTTGAACAAGATCTTGAAGGTTCAACTATCTTTGAAATCCAACCCAATATATTTGGCTTAGGAGACGGGGATCATGATATTACATTTGCTATGGCATATGGTGCAGGGAAGTGGGGTGGTGTTTATATTCATAATGAATATGCTGTCTCTCCCAAACATAGAAGAATACACAAATTAGATGGTAAAATCTGATTTGACCAGTGAACAGCAACAATCTTATTTATCTATCTTTAATCTTCCATTAACATGGTTATAGATCCAAAGCAACAAGTGAAAAATTACGTAGAATCAGTCCACTTAGCATGGTCTTGTGAACATTTTAGTCTACAGCAACCTGGAAATGGTATGTTTACTCATCTTGACATTAAGCCAGATCTGATTCCAGATCCTTATGAACATGAAATTCTAATTGAAATGAAATCAAGAAGCAAACCTCCTCAAAGAAAAGATAATAGAAACCACTGGTTTGCACTAATGACTAGTCAAATAAGGGGATACATTGCAGCCACATCTATGGGATACAAACACGCATGGGAATTTGTTCATGGTAAGGTCACAGACTTTCCAAAAAAAATTCATGAAGAAAATTTTCCATTCAGAGAAAAACATTTAATATCAAGACAAGTATTTATTGTTCCTTCTGATGTCTGGCAAATAGCAAACAATCCAAACCTAGAGACTAGACCATACTTGAATGTTTCAGTACCTGGCCTACTTGAAACATATGAATTTGAAACAAGAGAAGTTGATAATGCAGTTGTTTATGTTGCAAAAGATTTAGATGATGTAATTAAGAGTTGTTTTCTTTAAATTAAAAACATTTTTATCTAATAAACAAATCTAAGGAAATATGACAATAAAAGCAATCATCATTGATGTTGACGGAGTAATAATTGGAGAAAAGATAGGGTTTAATTCTCCTTATCCAAATGAGAAGGTAATACAAGCTCTAAAAACAATTAGATCAAAAGGAATACCAATAATCCTCTGCACTGCAAAACCTCATTTTTCAATAGCTAAAGTGTTCCAAGATGCAAATCTATCCAATTATCACATCACAGATGGAGGAGGTGTGATAATTGATCCAGTAGAAAATAAAATCCTCAAGAAATACACACTTGATTCAAAATGTGCAGCCAAGGTAATTCAAACAATGATTGATAATAATGTGTACACAGAGTTCTACACCCCTGATAGTTATTTTGTTCAAAATTCTCAAGAAAGTAAAATCACAAAAGATCATAATTTAGTACTCCAAACAAAACCAGTTATGGTAGACTCTTTAGCAGAAGAATCAAAAAAACAAGAAATAACAAAAATAATGCCAATAGCATTAAACCCAGAAGATAAGCCAAGAGTAAATAAAGTATTTGAGCCATTTAAAGATGAATTAATAATGAACTGGGGAGTACATCCAGTCATTCTCCCATTACAGTTTGGTATAATAACTGCAAAAGGTATATCTAAAAAAACCTCAGCACAAGAAATAATCTCAAAATATAATCTTTCATTTAACAATGTGCTTGGAGTAGGTGATAGTACAAGCGACTGGCAATTTATCCAGCTATGTAAATACAAAGCAGCAATGGGAAATGCATCAGCAGAACTAAAAGATTTAGTATCCAAAGAAGAAAATTCATTTGTTGGAAAATCAGTCGATGAAAATGGTATCATTAATATATTTGAACATTACAAATTAATTTAAGGGTATAATTATGGAAGATACAATTAAGCAATCACTCAAAGTTGCAGGCAAAACTCTATTAGATTATTTTGGCAAAATCAATAAGATAGGTATAAAAGAAAACCAAAGTAATATTGTAACAAAAGCAGATATTGAATCAGAAAAAGCAATTGTAAAGATTATTCAATCAAAGTTTCCTGACCACAACATAATAGCAGAAGAAACAGGTTTTTTAGACAAAGGTTCTGAATACACATGGGTGGTGGATCCATTAGATGGGACATCAAACTTTGCTGCAGGTATCCCTTGGTTTGGAGTGTTAATTGCTGTTTTGAAAAACTCAAAACCAATTATGGCAGGAATATTCTTACCTTTATACAAAGATCTTTATTTTGCAAAAAAAGGTAAAGGCGCATACAAAAACAATAATAAAATTAAAGTTTCAGATGAAAAAAATCTAAAGAATGTTTTATTTGCATATTCCCTTGATTATTCAGAAGACTTATCCAAGACAGAGAAAGAATCTCAAATAATCAAGTTACTAGTTAATCAAGTTAGAAACCTAAGATCAACAAATGCAGTTGTTGAGTGGGCTTATACAGCTGATGGAAGATTGGGAGGCAGTATCAATCAGACAACAAAAATATGGGATGTTGCTGCAACCTCTTTAATAATAAAGGAAGCAGGAGGAATTGTCACTGACTTCAATGGAGAAGAATTAAATTTTAAAGTTGGCAAAGAAGATTACAAGAAAAGCTTCTCTTTTTTAGCATCAAACAAGCATTTGCATCCAAAATTAATGAAGATCATCAGTAAGGTTTTTAATGAATAGGCAAATTAAGAATCCTTTTTCTTATTTCTAAAAGTAGTTATTGTATGCACTAAACCTTCAGTTGGTATTGTGGTAACTATATTAAACAATAGCTTATGATAGGGAATATGTTCCACCTCTCTTACTTCTTTTAACTTTGGGAGAAAAGTAAATGATGCTATGTACCTTAAAAGTCCACTCAACAAAAAGACAAGTAAATACTTTGACCAAAATATATTATTATGATTAACAATGAATGTTCCGATCAGAGATCCTGAAATTATGGCAATACCATTAAGTACATTGTAATATGCAACGCAGGTAGCTCGTTTTTTGGGTTTCGTTGTATCAAAAATAAAGTTAAATGATGATAATTCAAAACCTCCCCAAGCAAATCCAGCAAACATCTGCACAAATACCAGATAGATTGGAGAATGAGAAACAAGCCAGAGCATAGGACATATTGGCATAAGAAAACCAGCAAGTGTAAGAATCTTTTTTGTGCCATAATTGTCAATAACTTTACCCCAAATAGGTAAAGATATGAACTTTGTTAGAAGGAATGCACCATTTAGTATAGTGAACTGTAAATAACTAAACTTTAGATCATATAGCATATAAGCTGAAAAAAAGGGTGCAGATAAAAACGCGGATAAATTAATAAAGCACAAGTAAAAAACAAATAATCCATAGTTTCTAAACCTAGCATGTTTAATAAACTGGAAAAAAGTAAAATGCTCCTTTTTTGTTGGTTTCCTGTATTTTGGATCATATTTTTTAGTTAAGTAAATAAGAGAAATAATTCTTGAGATAAGCGCAACTGCAAAAATGATAACAAAACCAATATACTGATTTTTTACAGTGCCGGAAAATGCTTGAAGAATATTCCCTGCAATAATATAAGAAACAAAAGATGTCATCCCTGTTACTCTACTTCTTTTTCCAAAATATGTTCCTCTTTCTTTTGGATTGACCAGATCTCCCATCCAGCTGTTCCAAGCTGGACTGACAACCATACCAAAGATTTTGTATAACGACACAAACAAAATAAAATACCATAATCTAAATTCACCTAAGAAAAACACCAATGCAATAGCAATATACATAAGACCTTCAAACGAAGCACTAATCAGTATTAAGCGCTTTCGTGAGTTAATAAAAGCAATTAACTTATCTGAAAAAAGTTGTAGTAATGAACCAAGTGCAAGAGGAAGACTTCCCAACAGTCCTAAATGAATTGTAGCAGCATTTAAAAACACAGCAAATGCAGAAAAAAAAGACTCTCCAAAGCTAACCATAGCAGAGTAAAAAGCTCCATCTATTACAGAGTACTTAAGGCTGTTCCTAACCTTTTCCTCTATCTTGGTTTTGTTATCTGGCTTCTTTTTCAATTGCATCTTCTCTCATCTAATGAATATACAATTGCTCTGTGTTCTGGAAAATTATATAAAGCTTTCTTTAAGTAGAACCAATTAACTTTAGAATCTTATCATGACATTTTCCATTAGAAGCAACCACATCATTTGAATTTATGGTAAAAGGATTTCCTTTCATATCAGTCACTTTTCCACCAGCTTCTTGTACCAATAAAATTCCTGCAGCATAATCCCAATAGTGTACACCTTTTCTAAAATGAAAATCGGCAATTCCATCTGCAACATGTAACATTAACCTTCCGCAACAAGATGTAGCTGAGTTAATATTTCTCATCTTAAAAATAAGTTTTTCATATATCTTGAAATTATTTTTTCTATTATCTAAATTCGAACTCATTTGTGTATTTACATACATATCTGAAATCTTTGATACATCTGATACATCAATGTCTTTCCCATTATATGTGGTTCCTTTACCTTTTTGTGCAATAAGCAATTCCTTTGTAACTGGAAACCAAATAACTCCTAATTGCACTACTTCTTTCTTAACAAAAGCAATCATCACACAAAAATCAGGATTACCTTTATAAAAATGGGAAGTACCATCCAAAGGATCAATAACCCACAAATGCTCTGAATCCATCTGATGGTGTCCAGACTCTTCTGCTAAGATATCATGATCAGGATACTTCTTTTTAATAATAGATATAATTCTTTCCTCAGCCTCTAAATCAGCTTTTGTTAAAACATCTCTTGGATTCTTTGCCTTATGAAAAACATCAACCTTTCTAAAATACTTTAATTGAATCTTACCTGCTTCTCTGCATGCTTTGATTGCTGTTTTTAATTCTGTCATATAAAAGATTATGTTTTGCTTATTTATTAAATTATCTTTTTATTAGGATTTATGAAACATTTAAACTTTACTCCTGAATACATAGAGAAAAATATTAATACTATCTTCTAAGATTTGCTTATATGTTTAGAAATACCAAACCGAAAAAAGATAAAAAAATACTGATAGCAGAGAAGAAAAAGAAAAGAGTTGAGAAAAGACAATTAAAATCCGAAAAAAGAATAAAAGCAAGAAGAAATCGAATTGAAAGGATAATTAGAAGGCTTTCTAGAAATCCAAAAAAGAATGCTAAGAAAATAAAGCAATGGACAACAAGATTTGGCAAAATAAAATAGAATATAAAAATAAGAATGAAAAAAGAACACTGGTACATAATAATTGCAGCAATCCTTTACGGTACAATAGTTGCAGGTGGACAGTTCTTTAAAGATCTTGGAATGAGTGTCTATGAATTATCAATAATTAGACCTGTAATTGTGGTTTTACTTATTCTTCCATTCATTATATTCAATAAAAAACTCAGATTAAAAAAACAAATGATTCCATTTTTCACACTTTATGGTCTAATTGGAAGCTTTGGAATTTTATTTCAGTATGCAGGTTTAGCATATGGTGTTCCTGTGGCAGTAATAATCTTTTTGTATTACACTCAACCAATTTGGACTTTGTTTTTAGGTAAATTATTCTTAAAAGAAAGTATAACAAAAATAAAAATTATTAGCACAATAGTCGCACTCTTGGGTGTGTTGGTTTTAGTCAAACCATGGGACATAACTTCAGTTGGAAAACCAATTGGATTGATATTTGCCTTACTTGGGGCCATAACTGGTTCATTATGGATAATTATGGCTAGAAAATCTGGTAAACAAAAACAACACTATGTAACTGCAACATTTAGTTATTTTCTTCCATTAATTGTTTTTATATTTCTTTTTCAACCAATCTCAAGACTGCTTTTCCAAGATCCATCAATAACAAGAATCTCATTTAATTTCCAACCAATCTTTTGGATCTATGCATTAATCTGGTCAATTATTGGAGGAATAATCCCCTACTTCTTATACTACAAAAGCACAGAAAAAATTGAAGCAGGTATAGCTCAAATAATCCTTTTAATAGAAGCAATAAGTGCAACACTCTTAGCATTCATATTCTTTAATCAACCAATAGGAATAAACATTCTAGTTGGCGGTGGGTTGATACTGGTTGCTAATTACCTTGTAGTAAGGTAACATGCTTAGGTATCCAGACTTTTGTTTCTTTCTTACCTGCACGTTTTGTGGCATACAAAGCTTGATCTGCTCTATTCACAAGATCTTCAATTTTATTATCCGAAGGAATTAACTGTGCCACTCCTAAACTAATTGAGATAGGAAGATTGAAATCAGAGTACAATTGCCTTGCAACATAGGTTCTCAACCTTTCAGCCATTAGTAAAGCTTCATGTTCAGCCATTTCTGGAAGTAAAATAACAAACTCATCTCCACCATACCTACCAAGTAAGTCTATATCTCGAGTGTTACTGTTTAGATCTTTCGCCATTGCAATTAAAACTTGATCCCCAATTGTATGTCCATGATTATCATTATATAACTTAAAATCATTAATATCAAGCATAATCACAGACAGAGGTCTTGTATGTCTTCTAGCAAGCTTATGTGTTTCAGTTGCTTTTTCAAAAAAATATCTTCTATTATAAACTCCAGTTAATGGATCAGTTATAGATTGTTGCTTATAATGTTCAATAAGACCGACTTTTCCAGTTATATCTTCAACAGAAACTATCCAACCTTCAAATCCATTCTCACTCCTATTTCCTGAAATCTCCAAATGATGGTTTTCTTCTCTTTTTTTAAATTTCCCATCAACTAACATTTTTTCAACTCTAAATGGTTTATTGTAAAATCTCTTAGAATTAAGTAGGTTTTGTAATCTGGTATTATCTTGTTTTAGACCAAGCATGTCATACAAAGACATCCCCAACAACTCTTCGCCAGAATATCCAACAATTCCACTCATCTCAACAGCCTGATTCGCCCATAATATCTGTCCTTCATAATTAACATCAAGATGCATCTCTGGTGATTCAATAACCGGTCTTTCTTTTAGAAAAGCGGCACTGTATCTTTTTCCATCAATACTGATGTTTGATTCTGTTATCTCGATCGGCAGCCATCTTTCATCTGAATCCCAATAAAAATACCTATCTTCTCTATTTGAAATCAGCTGATCAAGAGTTAGCCCATTAACATTCTTATAACCACTTAAATCAGAAGCAGCACTTGTTGCAGCAATAACTTGATTATCTTCAATTACTAGAATTGGTACACCTAAGCCATCATTGTTTTTATACCATTCTGAACTTGTTATTTGGCATTTTAATACAATTACTATTTAGTGACAAATCATATATAAATCTTTTGTTTTTATATATATTAGGAAATAGGACAGCATTTATATACTCGCCTATATTTAACACATATATGGCTCCAAAATACAAGCAAAAATGCTCAAGATGTAGTAATTATGTGGCCATAACCAGATATCAAAGGTATGTGGTATGTGAAGAATGCCAGTTAAAAGAATCAAACCAGAAAATTGAGGATCCAAAATATAAAAAACTCTTTGATATTCCAAAAGATTACTACAAAAAAAACAAATTTCTAAGAGATATTAAATTAAATTATCTTAGATACGAGAACCTAACAGAAAATCAGATAAAAGCCTTTAAAAAGGCAGTCAAAGAAATGAAAAAATGAATTCTTACATATATGTAGATACTAAAGAGAAGCTGGAAAGAGAATGTAAAAATTTAGAAAAATATACTGAACTTGGTATAGATCTAGAGTGTGAGAATCATCTGCACCATTACAAAATCTGTATAGCACTAATCCAAGTATCAAGCCATGATAAAAACTGGTTGTTTGATATAATAAAACTAAAAGATTATGCACCTTTAATAAGAGTTTTAGAGAACAAATCTATCCAAAAAATATTCCATGATATCTCTTTTGATTTTCGAATTCTTAACTATCAATTCAAGAGCACACCAAAAAACATATTTGATACACAAGTTGCAGCTAAAATGTTAGGCAAAGAAGAAATCAGCCTTCGCTCCCTATTAAAAGATTACTTTGATATTGAAAAAGAAGAAAAATTCCAAAGAGCAAATTGGACAAAAAGACCTTTATCAGAAGGTATGCTAAGTTATGCAGTAAAAGATACAGTTTATTTAATAAAACTAAGAAACATTCTTGTTAGAGAATTGCAGCAAAAAAACAGATGGGAGTGGACAAAACAAGAATTCCAAGCACTAGAAGAACTAGATTTCACATACAAGGATCCTGGATTTTTTGATATGCATGGAATTGTAGGAATCACACCAAAAGAAAGAGCAATACTCAAAAGATTATATCACCTTAGAGAAAAACTAGCAAAAAAAGTTAACAGACCTGTATACTTTATCATGAACAATAAGCAGATGAAGCAAATTGCGCAAGAACCACTGAAAACAAAAAAGCAGTGGCAGTCTTTGAGAAGAGTGCATCCAATAGTAAAATCTGAGATAAGACAATTTATGGATGCTGTATCAAAAGGAAGCAAAGAAACAGTTTTCATGCCAGTAAAAGAAAAAAAGAAATTCACACCTGAGCAAAGATCGATATATATTGCTTTAAATGAAGTTAGGGACAAGCTTTCAGAAAAGCTTGACATTAAAAAACATCTTATTTTAAGCAAGGGCCAAATGCAGCAAATAGCATCAACTGGCAAGCTTGACAGTCTAAGAAACTGGCAAAAAGAGCATTTAATTAGTGCTGCAGGTAAAAAGCTTAAACTGAAATTACATCTCAATTAACAAAAACCTTTTTATATACTGTAATATTCCAGAACCTTATGCGTCGGTGGTCTAATGGCTACAAACTTTTAAGAAAAGTTTGATCAAAACAGAGGCGGCATGCGCTCGTAAAGCTCGCTTAGCCCCCTGCTGGTCATAAATGTTTGCCATAAATGACTCCGGCCTTCCACGCGTTAAGATCAAAGATCCACTAGATCTTTGCTTCGCAAAGATAGCCGGGTATCCGGGTTCAAATCGACCTTTTGCCGCTTCGCTGAAAAGCTCGACCAAAAATGGCGTCTTCGCCTTTGTCGAATCCGCTTTGCAAAAGAGTCTTGAAAGTCCCGGCCGACGCACTTTTTTTGGTCAAAAAATTTAAATAAACCTTCAACTTTATAAT
>CAYQPU010000033.1:0-19958 GCA_964419615.1 uncultured Methanosarcinales archaeon
GCCTTAAATGTTTCAGTAAATGATACAAATGGTAATGAGAACTCAAGTTTATTTGTATTAAATGTAACCGACACCACAGCCCCGTCCTTTACAGAACAACCTGCAAACATGGATCTACAATTTGGCACAGCATTCAGTTATAACATTAATGCCACAGACCTTGTTGGGTTAGATACTTATGTTATTAATGACACAGGCAATTTCACAATCAATGTTTCCACAGGATTGCTTGTAAATGCTACTGCACTGTCAATGAGAAGGTATGCATTAAATGTCACAGTAAATGACACTTACGGAAATAAAAATTCAAGTTTATTTGTATTAAATGTAACTGATACAGTAGCTCCTGCTTTTACAGAGCTTCCAGCAAATCACGATCTTGAATATGGTGCTGCCTTTAGTTATAATCTAAACGCAACCGATCTAGTCTCCTTTGACAGTTTTGCAATTAACGATACAGGTAATTTCACAATTAATGCATCATCAGGTATAATAACTAATGCAACAGCCTTGTCTCTAAGAAGATATTCATTGAATGTGACCATAAATGACACCTCCGGAAATGAGAATAATAGTGTATTTGTATTAAATGTCACAGATACTACAGCTCCATCCTATACAGAGCAGCCATCAAACCTTGATTTAGAGTTTAATACAGATTTTACTTATGATATTAATGCAACCGATCTTGTGGGAGTAGATAATTACATGATAAATGACACAGGTAATTTTACAATCAATGTTTCCACAGGGCTAGTTGAAAATGCTACAGGCTTAGCACTAAGAAGGTATGCATTAAATGTCACAGTAAATGACACATCTGGTAATGAAAATTCTGCGTTGTTTGTATTAAATGTAACAGACACTACTTCTCCTTCATTTACAGAGCTTCCAGCAAATCACGATCTTGAATATGGCTTAGCCTATAGTTATAATATCAATGCCACAGATTTAGTCTCGTTTGATAGTTATGCAATTAATGACTCAGACTTTACAATCAATGTATCTTCAGGTTTAATTATAAACGCAACACAACTAGAATTAAGAAGGTACTCTTTAAACATCACAGTAAATGATACAAGTGGCAATGAAAACAACAGTGTTTTTGTACTAAATATATCAGACACCACAGCACCATCCTATACAGAGATTCCTGCAGATCAAGACCATGAATATAGTACTGCATTTAGTTACAAAATAAATGCTACAGATACACATAATGTTTCAACATTTGCAGTGAATGATACTAACTTTAGTATAAGCAGCAGTGGTCTATTAATCAATGCAACAGCATTAGGCCTAAGAAGGTACCCACTTACTGTAACCGTTAATGACTCCTCAGGTAATGAGAACTCAAGTTTGTTTATTGTGAATGTAACCGACACAACAAACCCAGTTTGGGTAGATATTCCAAATAATATATCATTAGCATTTAATATTACAGCTTTAAGTGTTGATTTCAATGCTTCAGACTTACTACTTGACACATATTCAGTTGGTGATGCTACAAACTTTAGTATTAACAGCGCAGGTCTCTTAACTAATAACACAGGACTTTCAGTTGGAACATATATATTTACAGTGACTGTTAACGATACATCAGGTAATACAAATACTGCATCATATAATGTAATTGTTGCTGTAGATTTAACTGATCCAACAATAAATCTTATAACTTTAGATCATAATCTAACTAGAACTGGTGGAACAGTAAACATTACAGTTAATGTGACAGACAATATTGCAGTTAACAATGTATCTGTGGACGGACAAGCATTAAGTTCAAGTCAAGGCATATGGGGTGGCAATGTTCTGGCTAACTTGGCTTCAGATGGCACTCTAACAGTTGTAGCAGAAGACACCTCAGGTAATACTGTTTCAAACAATACTCAAACAATTGGTATTGAAAACAGTGCTCCTGTAACAACTGCTGTGGTTGTACAAGCAGATGGCGGAGGAGATACTGATACAACTGGCGCAGTCTGGTATAATGAAGATATTAATGTAACCTTAAGTGCGACAGATGCAGGTGCAGCAACCCTGGATAAAGTTCTATATAGGAATGGTTCAACAGGAAATTGGGCTGTTTGGGTTAATCAAACATTCTCAACTAATATTACTGGTAACTTAATCCAATTCAGAGCAAATGACACAGCAAGTAATTTAGAGGCATATTCAACCAGATATTTAAAAATTGATAAAGTTGTACCAACAGTTTTAATAAATGGCCTAAGTGCAAGTACAGTTGGTCCAAGTGAATCAATGCAAATCGTAACAACCTTAGCAGATTCATTATCGGGCATAAATGCCTCATCAGCTACAATTTGGATAAATGATTCATCAACTACAACTGCTGTATTAACAGCAAGTGCTGGCAAATATGTTGGTACATTTGATTCTCCATCTGATTCAGGTTCATACGAAGTAACAGTTAATGTGACAGATAATGCAGGAAATATGAATGAATCAATAAGCACAATATTTACTGTAAATGCAGCAATCCCAACAATCAACACAAACATTTCAAATGGTACATACATTGTTAATGGCTCAAGTATCACATTCACAACAAACAATGCAACCAATGCTTGGTACAACTGGACACCAGGTGGAACTCAAACAGATGCAGCAAGTGCATCATCTTTCCCAGTTGAATTGAACTTTACTGGTTCATCAGTAACAGTAGATGCACATGCAAACAACAGTGCTGGATATATTGCAAATTCAACTTACACATATTTACTAGACAATACTCAACCATCTGTTGCAATAAGTGGATTATCGGATGGTGATCTAATTAATGGTACACAAACAATAACTGCAACAGTCAGTGATTCAGAATCAGGAATCTCTAATGTGAAATTCTATGTTGGTAATGCAACTAGAACTTTAACTTTAAAATCAACAGATACTGTATCACCCTATACATATGATTGGAACACATATGAATTTGGAGATGGAAATAAGACAATAAACATAACTGTGACAGATAATGCAGGTAATATGAATTCATCTGTGGTAAATGTAACAGTTAACAATACTAAGTTTTTAACAACAGCTGTTTCAAATGGTGCAGCTACATTTACTGGTACAAGTGTTGATCCATATTTAGACCAGGTCACTGGACTGAATTCAAGTCAGGTTATTGCTCAGGTTCAAAAAACAGAGATTGTGGACTCTCCAACTGTTGATAGCCTAATTGTTGATACAGCATACTTATCAATGAATATCAGTGCAGATACTGTAGACAGTGCAATTGTTCGATTCAAACTTCCAAAAACAACCTCTGGATTATCTGCTGTACTAAATGAACTATTTGCTTTTGCAACTCATTCAGACAATACAACAGAAAGACTTGAAGTAACATATGATGATGTAAACGATGATGTAGATAATTATGCATTCTACTTTACCACAACAAAGTTCTCAGTATTCACAATCGCTACACAAACAGCTGCTCCTTCCACAAGTTCTTCAGGAGGAGGTGGGGGAGGCGGAATCGTGCCAACAACCACAGAAGACACAAGTATTTCCAAGACAGTTGTACTAGCTTCTGTTGCTAGTGGTGAAACAGGTTCATTTAATTATGATGATGTAGAAGAGTTAGGAATTGACAAAGTCCAGATCCAGGCTATAAACAACATAAATTCTGCAGAATTAAAAGTAGAAGAACTAGATTCAACTACAAAAGATCCTGCAATTTCATCTAATTTGGGCATGGTGTACAAATATGTCACAATTACACCTACAAATTTCCTTGAATCAGATGTGGAAAATGTTAAGATTACTTTCAGCATTCAAAAATCATGGTTTACTGACAATGCACTTGATCCAACAACAACAAAATTAAAGCATTTCACAAATAATGATTGGACTAATCTGGCAATCTCAACACCTGGCTCAGTAGGTCAGAACTATCAATTTACAGCTACAACAAGTTGGTTCTCAGAATTTGCAATAACTGCTCAAAAAATCGCAGAATCAGCAATTACAGGAGAATCAGTAAAAGAAGTTGAATCAGAAGAACAAGTGCAAGTTGATGAATCTGAAGAAACAGCAGAGCCAGAAGTAAAGAAAGAGATTGTAGAAAAAAGAGGAAATGGTTTGACAATCTTCCTAATTTTTGTACTTGTCCTGATTGTAGGGGTAATTATTTACCTAGTCACTCTAATACCTAAAGGTAAGGGAGAACATCCTTTGGATAGATACATTGGACATGTAAAAGAACAGGGTCACCCAAGAGAACAAGTAAAACAAGCTTTAATTAATGAGGGGTGGGATGACTTGATTGTTGAACATCACCTAAACAGACACTACAAAGAGATCAAATAAAATCTCTTTTTCAATTCTTAATTATATAGAACAAATAAAATTTATAAACTTAGTAATCGTTCTAAGAATAATGAGGCCACAATACCATACTCTGATTAGTATAATTATTTCAATTCCAGTTTACTTCCTAACAAACTCCTTCACAGCTGCATTCCTGTGTATTTTAGCAGGAATATTTGTAGACATTGACCACTTACCTGATTACTGGCTCTATAGGCGAAAAATGGTTATTGACAGAAAGTTCTTTACCCAGGACTATCATGTGATGTTTGGTAGAATATTTGTTATTTTACATTGTTTTGAATTTGTGTTAGTGATGCTAATTATTTACAATATGACAAAATACACTCCAATTATTGGAGCAATTGTTGGTTATACTGCACATTTGATAACAGACTCATTAACAAATGGAGTTCATCCTCTAACTTACTTTTTAACCTATAGATTAATAAAGAAATTTGATACAAAGATTTTGTTGGAAGCACCAAGATGGAAGAAGAACAAATCGATTATTGGAAACCAGTAAGAGTAATTATAGCTCTGGTCTTGATCTTTATTATTGTATTAATGATAATTCCAAATTACTATGTTAAATTAGATCCCGAACCAAAACCTGTCCAATTCCAAGATGTTGGAGTAGAAGTCAAACTAAGAAATCAATCAATAAAAGTAAATTCTACATCAGAGTTTGCCAAATTTGTTCAGCCAAAAAATCCTGAAATAAAATATATTGCAAACAGGATCTCAACACAAGCCTGTGAATCATCAACCATATGCTATGCAAAAGCTCAGTATTATTATGTGAGGGACAATATTAACTACATCAAAGATCCAATAAGATCTGAATACATTGAACCTCCAATTGAAGTATTTGCTTCAGGAGGTGGAGATTGTGAATCTGGTTCCATTCTTTTAGCATCATTATTAGAATCAATTGGAGTAAATGCTCAGTTAGTATTCACAACAAATCATGCATATGTTAGAATCAAACTAGATGAAGCTCAAAATAAATACAAACAAGACGGTTGGATCTATCTGGATTGGACTTGTGATGAATGTGAATTTGGGGAAGTTCCATGGTCAAATCAGGAAAGATATTATTTAGAAGTTCCTTGAAAAATAATGTTTGTTAATTTATTGGTTTATCACAATTTAGTGGTAAAAAACAAAACTAATTTAAATTAAAGTGAATCTTTCATATATATGGAAGCTAATGATTCATCTGGTAAAACATTCCCACATGAAAATTGGAATACGGATTATCTTATTGAAACTGATGAATTCGCTGAATTTGCACAATCTGAGCTAGATATTATATTTGAAAAAAATCCTCATCCTTATGTATCAGAATTAACTTTTAACCACAAAGGAGAACCATATGCAGACTATTTGAGAATCAAGGCAAGAGGAGGATGCAAATTGGCAGCTCATTCTTTAGTAATAAATGAACCAAAGAAAATTGTACAATTTAGTTTTTTATATGAATATATGATGGTTCCATTTCATAAACCAGGTTATGCAAAAGGTTTGACATCTCAAATATTTGTTAATCCATATGCCTTCAGGTTACCTCCAAACCAATTAATTTCAGCATTATATTATCATGAATACAAACATGCAAAACAATATGCTGAAGGTTTTGATATTGGAGATGTAACACTTGATTCTCATAATGTGAATTTGCTACGTAATGGATTACTTTCCATCGTTGCTGACATAGTCATCTGTTCTCAAGTCTTATCAAGTGAGGATCCAAGTTTGGATGAAGAACATAGAGAAAAAGATAGAAAATATATGAATATCCTACAAGAAAAATTTGTAGAACTAATAGTACCTTACAAACAGCCCTTACTTATGAAACTGTTGGGATTTCCTGAAAAAAAAGCACCTAATCATTTTGAAAAACTAGTTGTTGCAGAATGCGAAAATTTACTTTTGGAACATGTACTATAAAACTAATTATAAAATACATAAGAATCCAATTTAGTTAGATATTGCCTGTTCTAAAGCATTAACAAAACCTCTTTCATAATAATTCTTAACACCTGCAAACACTGCAATAGATAATGTCCATGAAATTAAAGAATACAAGGACATATGATTTGAATCACCACCTGTAAAATAGGTTAAGACACCTACTCCTAAACCAATAACTAATGAAGCTGCTAAAGGAACAAGCTCAGAACCAAGAACAGAAGAGTAACTTTGGTATTTGTTTCTGGCCATTATCAAATTATCAATTGATACCT
Organism: uncultured Methanosarcinales archaeon; assembly: GCA_964419615.1. Lineage (GTDB taxonomy): Archaea > Nanobdellota > Nanobdellia > Woesearchaeales > JAGVZT01 > JAANXH01. The sequence goes on from CAYQPU010000033.1 coordinate 6,582, forward strand.
CCATTCCATCTGTAATATTTTCTAATTGAGTAATAATTTGCTCTTTAGGTAAATGTTTCACATCCTCACCAACTAAATATTCATAAATTTCACTAAGAATCTGCTCTCCATTTGGCTTGTCTTGAGTTAAAGCATTGTACATACCAAATAGGTAATTATATGAATTATAAATGTTTTTCTCAATTTAATCAAATATAGATATTATTTAAACTAAAATCAGGAGTTACATTGATAAACAAGATTTACAAAATACTTTTTAATAAATATGGACCACAAGGGTGGTGGCCATTGCTCGAACTAGGTGAGGTATCATACAAACCTGGCTCAAAACAATATGGTGGTTATCATCCAGGAGACTATTCATATCCAAAAACAGATGGCCAAAGATTTGAAATATGTGTTGGAGCAATTCTTACACAGAACACAAGTTGGAACAATGTATCCAAAGCTCTGCTTGAATTACATAAAACAAATATGTTGGATCCTAGTGCTATCTTGGAAACAGGTGATGAGACTCTTCACACTTTAATCAAATCAGCAGGCTACTTTAGACAAAAGAGAAAGAAACTCAAAAACTTCTCAGAATTCTTCATCAAACTAAAAAACAAAACACCCACTAGAGAGCAATTACTATCTGTTTGGGGTGTTGGTCCAGAAACAGCAGATTCAATCTTGCTCTATGCTTACAAACAACCCGAATTTGTAATAGATACTTACACAAAAAGATTACTTCTAAGAAAAGGTTTGGTATCTGAAAAAGCAACCTATAATGAAATCAAAGCTCTATTTGAGAACAATCTGAAAAAAGATTACAAGATGTTTCAGGAATATCATGCACTGATTGTGGAGCATAATAAATCTGTAAAGCAAATGTCACATTTAAATTAATATTATAAGAAACAAAAGATTTATATAATCATTATAATTATTATATTTGTTATAGTGCTTAAAGGTGATTTTATATGAATACAACAATTGCAATATCTACAACTATTAGGGACAAGATCAAAGAATTTGGTGCAAAGGGAGAAACTTACGACGAAATACTAGCAAGACTTTTAAATAGTGCTAAGGAAAGACAATTACAAGATTTATTAATGAATTCAGAAGAATGCGTTGAAATTGATGAAGCACTAAAAAAAGCTAGGAAAAGATGGCAATAGTTGTCATAACAAAAACACTAGAGAAAGAGATTAATAATAAATTCAAGCAAGAATCAGTTACTATTTTTTCTATGATGCAAGAATTGAAAACCAATCCCAAAAAAGGTCATATTGTGGGAGTTGTTGGAAGAATTCTTATTAAAGAGCTTAAATACAAGAAATTTAGATATTACTTTATTACAGATGGATATAAGATTAAATTCTTAAAAACTGAAGAACTAAAGAATCTGATAATCAAATTTGTTAGAATGTCTGATAAGAAAACTCAACAAAAAGTAATTGATGAGATTAAATCTGTGTTGAGAAACCTTGGAGAGGACAGTTTTTAATAGTTTTCAATGTAATTCTGTAGAAAAACTTAAATACTACTAATCAGTTACAACTTTCATGGGGCAAGGTGGACAAGGTTATACAGGTCAAATGGATGATGAAACAAGATTAAAGTTTTATAGACAGTTTAATACATGTAAAATTAAAAATAATGCGCAGGTGAAATTCACAGGTTTTGGCAATGCGAAGTTCTCAATCTTGATCAATCTATATGACCTTGTGGAAAATGAAGAGGATCTTGATTTACGTGAACAAAATGAACTGATTGCTTATGTTTATACATCATTAGGTTTCATTACTTCAGAATATGTAAGAAACAATGTTTCAGACACTTGGGGTTATGAAGATGAATTTGTTGAATTCTTGAATGGTGTTGCTACACAGGTTTCAATGCTTGCTTGGAGAGTAGCTGAGTTTTTTAATCATTGGTATACTGTTGGTAATCCTGGTTTTGATTCTCCTTTGTATACAAATATTGCAGCAACATTAAGTAAAATGGACAGACTTGACATAAATCACTTAGGGATGGAAGTTGATGCATTAGAAAGAAAACTTGGAACAGAATTTCCTCCCACTTAATTAATAATTCAATCGCTCCTGTAAATTATTTATTGGCATGCTAACCATACCTCCAATCAACTCTGACTCAGCAATACTATCAACAACTATTTCCATTGCTTCATAATCAGGCCTGTTTGGTGTCCAGTATGATTGAGTGGACAAAGCACCAGTGTCTTGATACATAGCATACACTTTTTCATGGCACATTACAAGTTCATATCCTTGATTCAATAAAGGTTTGGTAATAATTTCCTCATCAAAATTGTCTTGTAGAACACTAAACTTTTCATTACCTCCCCACATTGTTTTAAACCCATCATGCCACATACTAAACATGAACCTATCCAAAACCAAGGCATCTTCCTTTTTCTCATATAAAAAAGCCTCTTCACCAAATCCATAATGTGCTGGTGAATGTGAGACAATTAGTTTTGATCCCTTACTTAAGCACTGTTGCATCACATTTAAGAAATGTCCAAACTCTCCGTGAGCCATAAAATAAGGTACAGCTGTATTGGCGCATCTTACCATATCAACTGCTTTTAGTAATTTTTCCATAGATTCAGATGGACAAAGTATATCTCCAATCATAACCTCTTGGCAACCATTTGTAATAAAGAGGGGATCAATCTCAATCCCAGCAAACCCATATCCATGCATGTAAGCTTGACCCATTAACTCATAATAAGTAGGAGCACCTGCACCCAAACCAACTTCTAGAGCATATTCTGGATTAAGTGCATCAATAACAGACTGAGTTGCAGAAGTTCTTCCAGCACATGTGTTCCCATAACCATCATTATCTTCTTGAGCTCTTTTCCTAAGTTCAAGTAATTTATCACAAGATATTTGAGCAGCTCTAAAATCCAGTAGAATTTCCACCTCATCAAATTCATAATTGTTTGAATCTAATTTATCTAAAAATTCTGTTAAGTTTTCCATGCTCAGGGGGAATATATTAATAATATATAATTTTGGTTGCAGTCATCATATGGAGTTGGTTGTTAAAAAACCAAATCAAAACCTATGCCTGGTCCTTCTCATCTCTCTGTAATACAATCCATCAAATCTGTTCTTATAGAATGCAAATACTGAACCTGCTCCAGCTGCAGCTCCAACAGCAGCAGCTATCCAAGATATAGTGGTTATTTCACTCTGCCTCAGATGACCTTTACCAGGTATTCCTAAAACTCTATGAATATCTATAGAATAATCTCCAGCAGCAAGCATCTTTTCTTCTAATGGCATGTTCTGCGCTAACCCATAAAGAATATTCTGTATGACAGGTTGAGCTTCCACTAGTCTATCACGAACATTATAAACTTCAGCTAAATTCTTCGAATGATTGTTAATTGACCCAGCTTGTCGTCTAGGTTTCCATGGAGGAGGATTAAAATATCCATAAATACAGCTAGGATCAAAATAGAAATCAGAATCTCCTGCTTGGTTAATCTCTTCTAATATGTTTTCAAAATTGGACACAAAAAAACCTTTGCTCTGAGCCAGAGTCAAATAAGCCTTTGCTATCTTACTATGTAGATTGTTAAATCTATTAGTATCTGCCGTTGGTAAATGCATCTCACTAAAAGGTTTTTCAAAAACAGTTGTTTGTAATCCAGATCTTATAACTCTAGCAGATTGTGCAATCTGTTCTGGACTTTTCCACTGAGAATGACTCCTGGAATCACATTCATATTCATCATGACAACTTTCAGTTCTATTACCATCTGCATCTGTTGAGTAAGTACATACCCTTTCCCAATGACCGCTTTCACTATATGTGTGACTAAACGCCCCCATTATACCATTACTTCTTATAATATCAATAGCTGAATGAAAACTCTGGTCATGGTATAAAGGAATAACTTCCTCTGAAAGTTATGAAGCCCAAATCAAATTGTCCCACATAAGATTCATCAGCTGACTATCAGCCAGAGCTCTTAACATTCTTTCTTGGGCGACAGATTCATCGTCTGCACCATCATTAACATCATTTTCAACCGGATCATTTTCAAGTGGAGCATTAACATCTTCCTCATCAATCCATAGTCTTTTATAACCTTCATCCCCCCAAAATGCTGCATTTGCACCATATTGTGCAAATTCCAAAGCAGCCGCAGGACCAACCTCCTGTTCCTTGAATATGATGTCAGCTAGTTCAGACTCTCTGTTCTTATCCCAGTAATTCAATAATGCAAATGTACCTTTGTTTAGGGCTAATCCAAACAATCCTGCAACAACGACTCCAGCAACAATAGCATAAGTTGATGGTTCAACGCTCTTTAGAGCACCTAACCTATCTTCTATATTTTCCCGTAAGGTTGTTTGATGGATATGCCATGTACCAAGTTCAGGATTGGTACTAGCTTCACCAATCTTTTTCTTAATTCTTTTTTGGTATTTTCTTGTGAATGCATGTTTATTACTGTGCTCTCTTGACTGAATCTCAACATTTTTTACTATTAATTCTAATTCTGCTCTGTCAAATAACTCCCCATATTCCGTTGCAAGATCTCCATAAAGATCAGTTATATCATGAAAGTTTGTTTCTCTTGTAGCAAAACCATGTGCAGTGTGTCTAATATCCTGCAAAAGATCAGAATAATCTTGTATGTCAAGATCGGATCTACTTCCTATTCTTTCCTCCAGTCTTTCTTCAAGCTCTGTAACAGACTTATAAATTTTCATCTGGTTATAATTACGCTTTTGTTCCAAATCATGCTTCCATTTGTTAGAAACTTTTTTTACATTGTTACCATGGAAAAGTGCGATTATCCTAGCTAGACCCCCAGGATCACTTGGAACTCCCCTCAACTCCCCTCCTCTGTGTTCAGGCCGGATTATTTTAGCTTCTTCAGATAGTTCAGATACATCTATTTTTGGAAGAATTTTGTTAGCTATTCCAGTTAGAATGTAAGGAAGATTAATCCAAGTCTCAGTAAGAGCATACATTGGCCCATGCTTTTTAATTCTATCAATACCACTTCTATGTAATCCCTTACCATGTTGGATGGTGTCAAAAGTACAAGCTATAAGTGGTGCTATTCCTAAGGTATCTAACTCTTCAAAACCTTCAACATCTAGCTGGTCAAATTCATGGGAATTAAACTGTTGGTTGAACTGGGTGTTGTATCTCATTTTAATTATATGTAAAAAAAGAATGAAATTCCATATATAAATCTTACTTAATTTACCACTATAAAGTGCTATGCAACTGTGCTAAATCTACTAAAAATCAATAACTTGATAATATTCTTTTATCTGTACATGAAAGGAGCAACATTAATCTCATGTTCTAGCTCGTTTAGACCATAAACTCCATATGAACCATTAGAATCAATTATGACCAGTCTCTCATTTACTAAAGCCATTTTTGGATTATCTTGTGCAATAAATTGACCATTACTAACTTCTTTTTCTAATTCTCCATTTTCAGCTGAAATCTTATATACATTCTTTTCGTCAGCTGCATAAATAAATCCATTATGTAGAGCAAATCCAAACAATTCCCTAAAATCTATATCTCTACCTGTGATCCATAGTCTATCTTCTTGGGTTACACTAAATGCTTCTATACTACTGTGATCCATCCTGTAGAATCTGTCATTGTCATGGTCTGCAATTATTTCGTGGATTTTGTTCATAAAATGAAGAGATCTAAACAAATATATAAACTTTTTTACTATGAAGTTAATAACAAATACCTCAGAAACATTTAAATACAAAACCGAACGAAATTCTCTTTACAATGAAAAAATTAATTGCTATTCTATTATTAATATTGTTAGTTGGATGCACACAAGAACCTGTAGCTGAACAGGAAGTTTCAGAAGAGCCAATGCAAGAAGATTTACCTTTGGAAGCAGAGATAATTGAACCTCCTGAAGAACCATTGGCACAAGAGATTACCGCATTGTTTGCTAGGAACTCCAAAATAACAAGTTATGAATATATCTACAAAGGAGACAGCCCACAAACTATTACATACTACATCAAAGGTGAAAAAATATGGGCAAGTTATCCTCAAGTCCAGGAATATGGCGGATTTGAATTCTATGATGTATACATGGACTCAAAAATTGCCACTCTAATTTGTGCTGATGTGGATAAGTGCAAAGGTAAGAAAGCAAAGGAAGCTCCTTTATCTAAATTTGTTCCAATAACTCCATTAGAAATTATCAGCCAAATTAGCAATGGTGAAATCACAGAAACAACTCAAATTGAAAATAGAGACACATCAGTGGTATCATATACAAATGCTGATGGAAATCAAGAAAGAATATGGATATGGGATTATTGGGGTATTCCAGTCAAAAGAGAAATCACCAAAACAGATAGTAAAGAAGTAATTGCCTATGACAATCTTGTTGTAAACTCTGTAAAAGATGAGCAGGTAACATTGCCTGATGATTTGGAGATGCAATGAACCTATTATTCATTTTTGGTATTATTTTAATGGCACTAATTCTATTTGTAGTTCTGAAGGTAGCTAAGAGATTGATTAAAGTTGTATTCAGTTTGATCTTCATATTGCTATTAATAAGCCTGGTTTTTGGATTTTTTGTTTTCAGAGACTTTCAAGATTTCCAGGAAAATTTCTTTGACTCTAAAAATACTTTCTTAGTGCAGAAAAATGGAACAATAACCATGGGATTTAGTGCGATTGGTTTTGTTGAAGACAAAGCTCTGCTAAATGATCAAGAAATACAGGAATTACAACAATATTATGAACAGAAAGATTTCTTATCAATGGTTGATGATGAATATAAAATTTTTATAATTGACATGCAAATTGCTCCAGAAGACATGCAGGATTTCAGCATGGATGTTATCTTTGAGCAAGCCAAGTTAGTTGAAGTTATTCCTGAAAGCCCAATGTTTATGGCCATAAAATATCTGCCGTGGCTTGCTAATTTCAAATCTGGAGTAAATCAAGGCTAATAATAACTTACCTGTTTACAAAAAACTAAAGCACGATTCTGTAAACCTCAAATGCTTCTGCATATTTAGGTTCTTCACTAAATAACTTAAAAGAAGGTGGGCTAAAATACTTTGCTGCTTTGTGAACATCTCCTATAAAACCTCCAACCTGAGAAGGAAAACAGTTAATAAGAAGTGATGACTTGCTATCCCAATCAAATTGGTTCATGGGATAAAAGGCATTTGGAGCGAAATTAACAGTTTTTCTGGGACAACACATTATTAAAATGCTTGAAACATCCTTTGCTGCAGTAATTGATGCTTTTGATACAGCTACATGGTCCCTATGTTCATCATTCTCAGAATGAGTGTACAACTCATCTGGTTCTATACATAAAATAACTCCACCTAATCTTGCAACTAGGTCTCTTTGTTGTTCCAATGCATTATTTGGTAAATTCAAATAAAAAACTCCCGAAATTCCAGTCTGCCCAGCTGTTTGTTTAATTAAATATTCATTGTATTCTTCAATACTTTCTGTCCAGTCCTCATTACTATCTCTATTTCTTACATCTCTTCCAATTGATAAAGCAGCAGCTTGACTCTCAATTATTCTTTCTCCTGGAATAATCCCCTGAGCTGCTTCCCCATTTGTACAGATAGCATAAAATATTGCGTACTCCTGTTCAATCATTTCTTTAATTTTTGCTGAACAACCAATCTCAATGTCATCAGGATGTGCACCAATAAAAAGAGCACGTTTATCATAGACTTCTAATTCCCTCCCAAGATCAGATATTGTGACCGGAAAATAATTTAATTGGAAATTCCCTAGCGTAAGTTCTTCCATACTATTGACCTCCAGGTAATTCAACCAAATCTTCAAAGAGAGAATTTCCATTGTTTCTTAACTCCAAAAATCTGCCATGTAAATATGGTCCCAATTGTACTTTGGGAATATCAAAAAAGGGAATTGTAACAATATTTTCTGAATAATCAAAAAAAGTTTTTTGTCTGTACATCAGTTGGTTGGCAACATATTTTTCAGTATCTTCTCTTTGTTCACTATCAAGTTCAGGCATATGTGAGGGTAGTCGCAAAGATATCATATCTGGTTGAATCATGTAACTGTTACATATATCAAAAGCCTGTTGAATTTCCCTTGTTTTTACACTTGATGTTTTTACAGGAGAATTTTTGTCTCCTCTGTACCCAATTTCATTTAGTAAAACAATATTGCATTTGTCAGTGAGTTTATGCTTCAGATAGGCAACCGTTGGTAATGCATAATTTTGAACCTCTTTTGAGTCTAATGTTCCTCCTATTTCTATTAATAATTGTTTAGGAGATCCAAGACAGCTACATCTTTCAAGTATGTTGTAGGCAAAATATTTCATTTTATCAGGAACATTACTAGTACTATGTCTTCCTGCAACAAATGCATTAAAAAACAAATCAACATCGCCACCTAAAATAGAATTAATAGCACTAAACTCTAAACCTGGATTAAACCTCTTGTATGTTTCAAAATCATCAATGGCAATTGGTGATTCTCTCCTTGAAAAAACAAGTGCATCATTATCAATCTTAGAATCATAATTGCTCAAAAAAACAGAATCAAATTTCAAAATATGTCTATCATCAAGAACACTTGCAATATGTGCAGTTAAATGCCCTTTCCCAATGTCAGATAGATTATGTCCTAGAACAATTGTTACTGTTGTTTGCTCCCCAAACCAATTTTGTTCTATTAATTTATTCAGATCATCATTAACCCATGGCATATTGAAAACAGGGAATAATCATACATATATAATTGTTACCATAATCAAGTGGTATACTAAACCTGGTGTAGAGGTTAATCTGACTATTAAATTTCTTGATTAAATTGGGGAATACAACAAAAATTCTGCAAATAATAATGGATATTAAATCTTAGTGGCTTTAATCTCTCCCAATGTAAGAAATCATCTGGATGGTAGTCAAGAGGTAAACCAATAACTCCTGTTTGACAAGCAATACCTATTCTTACTTTAACGAAACCAAACATTGGCCAAACATTATAATCATCAGTTTCATAAAAAAGATCTTTGTGAGAAATATCATTAACATAACGCTCATTTAGGAATTTTAAAGATCCCTCAATGTGAGCATCCAAAACTCTTCCAAGATCATCATACTTATATTCTCTATCTATTAGATTCATATTAAAAAGAAATCTATTTTCATATAATAATCTTATTAAATACTAATAGTAAGATATATAAACCAAAATCTACTAGCATAATTTATGTACGAACAGATCACAGCTAACAAAAGAAAGACATTCCTATTATTCTTTTTATTCATAGTTTTAATAATGGGTTTAGGTCTAGCATTTGACATTGCTTTTGGTCTAAATTACATGGGAATAGTGATTGCCTTTATTATTACAATTGTCTGGAGCTTAGTCAGCTATTTTTCAGGTGATAAAATTGTATTAAAAATGTCTGGTGCAAAAGAAGCTAATAAACGGGAACATGCTCACTTAATCAATTCTGTTGAGGGATTAGCAATTGCAGCTGGAATACCAAAGCCAAAAGTATATGTGATTGATGATCCTGCAATTAATGCATTTGCAACCGGAAGAAGCCCTGAACACTCATCAGTTGCAGTAACATCTGGGGCAATCAAAAAACTAAATAGGCAAGAACTAGAAGGAGTCATAGCTCATGAACTAAGTCATGTTAAAAACTATGACATCCGAACCATGCTTCTAGCAGCAGTATTAGTTGGTGTGATTGCTCTGTTAAGTGATTTCATGATTAGATCATTTTGGTATGGAGGTAGAAGAAAAAAAGGATCTGGTTCATCAGGTGCAATTGGGATAGCAATTGGTATCGCAGCTGCAATTCTAGCACCATTAATAGCCAACCTAATTAAACTATCAATCTCACGAAAAAGAGAATATCTGGCAGATGCATCCGGCGCTATGCTCACAAGATACCCAAAAGGACTTGCAGATGCACTTAGAAAAATTGAACATGATCACACTCAATTAAAAACAGCAACAAATGCAACTGCTCATCTATATATCTCAAATCCATTTAAGAAAAAAGGATTTTTTGTGAATATGTTTTCAACGCATCCACCTATTAAAGAAAGAATCAAAGCTTTGGACAAAATGTGATAAAGATTTAACTTCTAAAACAGATAGCTGCTTGAACTTTTTGATGGTTCTACATGGGCAACATCTCTCGCATAATACATACTCAAAATTCCCATTGGAATGCCTATTCCAAAAACTGCGACAATACTACTAACAAATACAACTGCATCCTTGTTCATATCAACAGAGAATCAAGTAATAAATAAAAAACTTATGGTTGAACCCTCAATCCACCAGTCAGTTCTCTCCAATATCCAAATATTGGATCATTTTCTTCATAAAAAGAATGTATAAGATGTGAATTTTTACTTGGCACATTTTCACAACTTTCTGGTTTTATATCATTAGAATACTTGCACATATCTGTATTAAACCCGCCATACTCTATATACAACAATGCAAATTTTGAACCATCATGCCTTGTTGTCTCTGTTCTTGCAAGTACTGTTTTACCATTTATATTAGACACATAAATTCTATCAAATCTATGTGCTTTATCCATGAAAGTTACAATGTTACTTGGAAGAGGATTAAAAATATGATTCAAAACATCATCAGATGGAGTCCTTAAAAGATTATTAAATTTATTCTTCCAATTTGCAAACACAGGCAATAGCACATCACCCTCATTTTCTACACCATACACAAAGCTTCTCTGTTTGTGATTATACCATAAATTTCCATCCTGACACTTCTTAAACTTATTCTCATCATCCATAACATCATCACAATCTTTAGAATAACCTAAAAGATGATATAGTTTATCCATTGTCATATTTGGATTTAAAGACGAGCCAATTGCCTGAATATTACCTTCCCCCCCAGTAAGCACACAAAACTTACCCAGACATGCACTATAATCACACTCACCAGTATTTAATAAATAATCACTCGCAATCTCTCCGTCTGGGAAAATCTTTGTGATATAATTAAGAGATAATCTGGGATCTTCGCAAAAAACAACATAATCATCTGCATAATCATTATTTGCTTTCTGTAATAATTCCAAGGCAACATTCCTTGTTCTTGAGGTCCAATTTCCCTGCTCACACATATTATCAATAATATATTGAGTATCGCTAATACAAACCGGGCTTTTATTAGGATCAGCTAAAAAATAATTTTCAGGTATATCATTATAATTTTTATTTCCATTATTCAAAACAAGGCACTGTTCAGCTTTCTCACAACAACCAGTTTCTCTATTACCCCAACTATACCTCTCAAATTCTGAACTGTCATCACCACAGCATTCTCCTCCACTCCAGGAATAGCCCATTGCCTCACATAATTGTTGGTCATTGTCTGGATCTACTAAAAACTCAGCGTGTTTATTCCATTCTGGATACACTCCACTTTGATAATAACCAAAAGAATGTCTTGCCATCCCATACACATTATAAGTTTCCCAGTTCCATCCCGGTTTAAATTCAACAATATATGATGAAACAATGCTGTTATTAATTTTGTTACGATTAGAAGGTCCAATCAATAAACTGGATGTACCATCATAATTATCTAATACTGTGCTTCCACCTGCAGCTTGGCTCCAGCATTGTGTAGGATCTGAGACTGCATTTGCCATAACATAACCCTGTCCTCTTAACCAGCCAGCACCAACATATTCCACAAGTCTCTGCTCAAAATTAGCAGAACAACCAGTATCTCCCCCACCAGCTTCAGTATTGGAATATACTCTCTTTGGAGCTAAAGCAAGCCATATCTCATCTAAGTTATCTGCATCTATGCTGTCAGTGACCCTGACTGAGAATTTGTATTTTGCTGTGCTGAGTTTAGTGAAAGTGACAGCATCAACATCTAATTCAACAACACAATTAAGCGGGCAGACATCGCCAGCTTCTTTCTCATCACACACAGGTAATGCTCCGCAGTCAGCTTCACATTTGCCGTCTGCCTCCCTGTGGTATGAGTCGCAGCAGATTCCTCCTCCTTTGCAGAAGAATCCAGAAGGACAAGAGTCTGAAACCCATTGCTCTGATCCCTGGCCGCAATCAGGTGAACGGGTCTGTTTCTGTTCTCTCTTTGTTCCTGAACATCTAATTTCTCCTGTATTTGTCCAGGCACCAGGCACACAAGGGGGAGGGGGTGGTGGAGGAGGATCACCTTTATTATGAACCAACACACCACCTGCAAAAAAAGTGTTAGTGTTTGAAACCTTTTTTAGATTGTAAGTCTGGACTTCTTCTACAATATGAACAATACCAATAATTTTCACCCAATTATCTTGTTTAAAAACATAATCCCCTCTTTTAATTGGTTTAACATCCATACCTGCATCTAAAAGAGTAATTTCAGGGATAATGGATGCCCAACCTTGATACTCAGAATTGTTAATATAAATTGGATGTTCATTTGTGACATTCAATTCAGTTCCATCTTCAAATTTAATTGTATAATAATCTTTTCTAATTGGAGATTCTAGTTCTAATACAGTTACATTAATATATTCTTTTTTAAACTCATCATAACCAAGAACAGTATCTCCAACTTTTACATCTTCGATTGGTACTTGAGAACCATTGGATAGTATTATGGGGGTACCTGGAAGGAAGCATGATGAACAACTATCCGTACAAGAAGGTCTACCTCCACAATCTATTGCAGGATCTGTCCAACAGCCAGGTTCACCCCCACAACAATAATAACGTCCACAATCATCTTGACAACCATCTGCACTAACATCTCCTGCCAAAGAAACAAACATAACGCAAACAACAATTGAAAACAACAAGAATTGCTTATTAGATTTACTAGACTTCATCTTATCTCTACCCTTTCAAGACTCATTTATCATCACCAACACTTATTTTTTCTAAATGCAAATCTTTTATCACAACATTACTATCTATTAGGGATGGGTAATCCCAGTATCTGGTAAAACCATCACCTAGTTTAGGAAACCAAACTTCATTAATTATTTTAATAGTTATATTGGTTTCATCACTTATTTTACCAATAGGAATCTTAAATTGCTTTAAATCAGATGAATTCAGGAAGATAAATTGTTGTTTTTTGTTTTCTTCACTTCCAATTGTGATCTCTATAATAGGGAAAGAAGAATCATAATTATTATTCCTTTCATAAAAAAATGTTATCTTATCACCTATAATTGTGTAATTTATTAATTTAAAATCAAAATCAAGATATGGATCATACTCATTTAGATAAGACATTCGGGTTCTAATATTTTTAGCAAAAAAATGATTTAGATGGAAATTATCAGTAAAAACATTA
>CAYQPU010000034.1:0-17593 GCA_964419615.1 uncultured Methanosarcinales archaeon
CTTTGGATTATATAATCCTAAAGATTTTTAAGTATTAGATAATCATAAAAGCTTATAAATTTTGTCAATAAGAGCACTTTTAAGTGGTATTTAATTCATTTAATTAACTCAACAGCTTCTTTTGCAATCTGCAATTCCTCATTTGTAGGAATCACTAAAACCTCAACCTTAGAATTCTCAGCAGAAATATTCACCTCATTTTTCTTATTCTTTTTCTCATCAATCACAACTCCAAGCCCAGTTAAGTATTCACAGACCTTACTTCTCACATAATAAGCATTCTCACCAATCCCTCCAGTAAAAACAATCGCATCAACAGAACCTAAAACACCAGTATATGCTCCAACATACTCAACAATTCTATAGCAAAACATATCTAAGGCAAGTTTGGCCTTGTTATCCTTTTTGCTTTTCTTAAAAACACTTCTTAGATCAGATAAACCACAAATTCCCTTTAAACCAGATTCATGATTAAGACTCCACACAATCTTATTAACATCATTTCCGGTTTTATCAGCTAGGAATGAAACAACACCTGCATCAATATCCCCTGACCTGGTTCCCATAATCAAGCCTTGCAGTGGAGTAAAGCCCATTGAGGTATCAATAGACTTGCCGTCTTTAACAGCAGTAATGGAAGCACCATTACCCAAGTGACAAGTTATAATATTCTTACCCTTACCTATGATCTTATCAGCTTTATTTGCAACATACTTATGACTAGTGCCATGAAAACCGTACTTTCTAATCCTATATCTCTTGTAATACTCATAAGGAATACCATAAAGATAAGCCTCTTTTGGAATTGTGCTATGAAATGCTGTATCAAAAACAGCAACTTGCTTGGTGTGAGGCATTAACTTTCTGCAAGCCATAATGCCTTCTAGATTTGGGGGATTATGAAGTGGAGCTAAATCCGCAAGTTCTTTGATATTTTCAATTACTTTATCATTAATCAATGTAGCTTTTTTGTAAAACTCTCCGCCATGAACAACTCTATGACCCACAACATTAATTTCATCTAGCCTGCAATAATCAATAATGACTTCCACACAGCATTGAATAGCATGATGGTGATCTTCAATTTTTTCTTTTTTCTTTTTTCCATTAACAATATGTAGGCATCTATCAAGACCAATACCATCAACATGGCCATTAACAATAACCTCTTTACTATCAAATAATTTATATCTAACAGAACTTGAACCTGAATTAATCACCAACACCTTCATTTTTTCACCTTATATTGATAAAAGTATTATCCCCACAATAATACCCAAAATACCTATATCTTGAATAATATGTAACCTTTCCTTTAAAAAAACTTTCGCTAAAATCACAGTAACTGCAGGATATGAAGCAGCAACTGGAGCTACAATAACAGCATCAAGTACATTTAAACCATAGCCAAATGCCAAAAAAGCAATGATCCCAATAATACCTATTATACTGAGTTCTCGAATAGGATCTCTCTTTGATAATTTTACATCCTGTTTTATTATTAAGATAATTGCAAAAGATAAGATTATGACTAGTACTTGTGCAATCAAAGCTGACCAAAACCAGCCATCAGTTCTTGCTAATGATACATACAATGAATTTGCAATACCCCAGCAAAGTGCTGCAAGTGTAGCATATTTTAAGCTTCTAACCACTTCTTTTCTTTTCAGGTGTTTTTTTTCTTTGGTGATTGATACAATAATTAAACTAAAAATGATAAGTGCAACTGCCACACTGTTTACCAGATTTAAAGTCTCTCCTAAAAAAAACAAAGAAAAACCTACTATCAGAACTGGCCACATTGAAGACACTGGAACCACAATTGATACTTTTCCAACCTTTAGACCTTTAATTAATGCCAAATTTCCAAACAAGTAACCAAAAGCAACCACAACGTAAGTGAGCATGTTCTGATTTGATGGAATATGAAATCCAGTCATAAATAAGGTCATAATAATTAAAGGAATAGTACCAAATAAATTAAACCAAAAGTACATCTTTAAAGGGTTTAATTTCTTTGCAGCTAAAGAACACACATAATCAGATACTCCCCAACAAATCATACTAACAATTCCATAAATAATTCCAAGTTCAATCATTGCGCCTCAACAACAGTTATTGCAGTCACATCAACAATGTCCTGCACACTACAGCCTCGACTCAAATCATTAACCGGTTTTTTTAGACCCTGTAATATAGGACCAACTGCCTTAAACTTTCCAAGCCTTTCAACCAATTTATAAGCCATATTCCCACTATTTAAATCTGGGAAAACCAAAACATTTGCATCACCTTGGATTATGCTGTCAGGACATTTAATCTGAGCAACTTTTGGAACAATAGCAGCATCCACTTGCATCTCACCCTCAATAATTAAATCAGGATATCTGTCTTTAACAATCTTAGTTGCTTCCCTTACTTTATCTACCATTGGATGTTTTGCAGAACCCATTGTAGAAAAACTAAGCATTGCAACCTTTGGTTCAATCCCAAACTTTTTTGCAGTATTTGCACTATCAATAGCAATGTCAGCCAAATCCTTTGCATCTGGATTAATAGTAATAGCACAATCCGCAAACAACAAGATCCTATCATCATACATCATCAAAAACAATCCTGACACTTTGTGGAACTTCTCATGTGTCTTAATAATTTGAAGAGCAGGAATAACTGTTTTAGCTGTTGAATGAGTACAGCCGCTAACCAAACCGTCAGCATCCCCCATATAAACCATCATAGTTCCAAAATAACATGGATCTTTAAGCAACTCTTTAGCTTTCTCAATAGTCATCCCCTTGTATTTTCTAACTTCAACTAGCTTTTCTGCATACAAATCCATCTTTTCAAAATAATTTGGATCAACAACCTCAACCCCTTCAATCTGTTCACTAACCTGTCCGACCATAACAGGTTTTGCAATACCTTTTTCAACAATAATCTTAACAGCGTCAATTACTCTTTGCTCTTCACCCTCACAAAACACCACTCTCTTAGGATCAGCCTTAGCCTTTTCAAAAATACTATTCATAAATTCTTCCATGAAATCACCTAACAGAATTAATTAATAGAGATTATTTAAAGTTTACTGTAGAAAAGAGTATTAAAACAAACAAGTTTAACAGAAAAATCAATTGGTCATGTGGTAGCCAATAAACACTGCATTCAAGTCTAGAAAATGCATGTCTCCATTTGAATCCAAAGGTTGGTAACAAGTATTTCTTGCATTTCCATCTTTTGTTGTCCAAGACCGTAAAAAATCAAAACTTTGATCTTTAACATGTTTGCCTTGGTGAATCCATCTTTCTTTGGTTCCAACAATATGTGTATAGTTATAATCCTTTAAAACTAGGAATTTAGCACCACTCTTAACAACATCATTAATAACTGAATCAGTAGCAAGTTGCAAAGCAGTTTTAACATCTGTTCTTTGTTTGTCCGCATAATGTTCTTGTGCTTCAATACTTATGCCTTTACCCAAAAAAATATCTTTGTCAGTAAAACTAACTTGTTTGGATTCCAAACCCAAGTCATTTAAAGCTTCATCCAAGGAAACATAGACCTTTGTTTTGCATGTCATGTAGTATTGAGAATTCCTCATTTTATATAAATCTTTCCGATAATTACTACTGCACAGTAAAATACTAGATAAATAAAACGATAAATAAAAAAAAAGAATCCACCTACCAAATCCTTCTTAAAATAACATCCATTTTTCCTTCATAAAAACCATGTTCAGTATTTCTTGGGACATATACTTCAAGCTTAACTGGTTTATGTTCACCAGCATCTAAATAAAAATTATAATCCGAAACGTTAATCCATTTTGAAAATTCACCATACATTCTAATTGTTACTTCAACAGGAATGGTATTATTATTCGTAACAAGAAATTCTCTGTTCCCATAACCTGGACTGGTCACCATACCAAAATGCATTGCATCTACGTCAGTATTAAGTCCAATATGTTCTCCAACTTTAAGATCCATTGGTATAGCTGTTGCTTCAACAACAATAAAATAAGAATAAAAAATTGAAGTCAAAGCTACACAAACGAGTGCCGTTGAAATTGCAATAATTAAAAAGGCTTTGTTCTCCATTATTTTCTCTTTCTAATAAACAATATAATAATCAGTATTAATAACAATGCAATCACAATACTAAGTCCAACAACAGCCATCATTGCTGTATCCATTCCTGTTGGTTCTTCAACCTCTTGCTTTGATTCTTCTATAATATCCACAACAGATATAATTCCATCTTCTTTTGTAAACTGTTCAGCGTAATGCAATACAATTTCAATTGGGTATTCATCTAATTCAAGTCCAGATGCATCATAATGTGCAGTAAACCTTTTTTGTTCCCAACCGTGCATAACATAACTTGGAGTTCTTTCAGTTGTGCCATTGATAGTTACGGTTGCATACACATTGTCAATAGCTGAATTCCATTGACTCTCCACATCAATGAACACTTTGTTAATTTTCCCCCTCTGTAAAACCCTGGTGTAATTTGCAATGCCCATATAAAGATGACCTATTCTAAAACGTTTTTTAACACCAATAACATTCCCACCATCATAACTCACATTACCAACAGCCATGTATGGTCCTGACATCATATCAATAGTCCCCATAGTCATTGGAAATTTTTCAATAACCTTTGAAGGAATGGCTTTTGTTTCAGAGTCAAATGTTTTAATTAGTTGATTATCATCTTCATCATAAACTTTTACTTTTGCCCAAACTGTATTAAGATCAGTAGTTCCTAAGTTATTAACAAGTACTTCAAAATTAACATCCTCCCCTTGATTAACACTTGGTGCACTAAGTTTCATCTCAGCATAAACTCCTGGATACGGTGCTTGGATAAGAATAGGTGTGTGTATCTCAGCTACACCACCAACCATATTTTCATCCTCAGGAATTTCTAGTGCAACAAACTCAATTCCATTTTGACCCGGTTTGGGCATAGTTTCAGGCAAATTAAGAATTAATCGTACTGTTCTGGCTCCCTTACCTGGAGCAGGATCTTCTAAGGTGATGTATGGATCAAGTTCAGCACCAATGAATGAAATATTAATTATTTTTGCTCCCCAAACATTAAATGTTAATGTCTTTTGCATGTTAGGTTCAAAATCAAACCTATAATAAGCTGGAGCAACAGAAAGAGCACAAACTTGTTGAATAAATAATAAGAAAAAAACTACACCAACAATCTTCCCTCTTTTCATTTCAAGATACCTAATCAGTTACCAACCGCCACCAGTCAGATATGTTGTTGCTGTTGCAGTGATTGTACATGTTTGCTGACCTTCACCAGCATAAATAGTATCGTAGGGGATTGTTAAATTCAGATGAAGATTTAATGAATCATTAGTATCATCAAATACTAACCCTGGTGGTGCACAAACCCAAAACATACTTGTGTTAACAGTTGTCCAGTTTTCTGCCGGGAAAGCAACACTCTGAGTGTTAGAAAGGTTTACACATGAACCCGATTCATTCTCTTCCATATTAAATCTAAACTCTTCTTCTAAAGAAGCTCCTCCACCAACATAAGCACTGGCATTAACATCAAAAGTTAAATTAATGGTCATGTTATTTGTACCATCATTTTCAATTTCCAAACTTGTTAGGTTAGCAGCAATACTAAAATTAATACATCTATCCTGTCCATCTCTTATTCCTCCACCACTCCCCGAAGCTAATGAGCAGTTAGTGTTTCCTCCAGTTGTATTAACCATACCTGTTCCAAAATCAAGTGTGTCAATGGAAAATCTAATTGATGCTGTAGAAACAATCTCAACTGTTGCGGTTGCAGTTTCAGTATCCAGAGCATAACCTAAAATGTCTGGGACACCTACTTTTGCTAATCTGCTTAAACTGATAATTGTGCCAACAAGTGATACAACAACTGCAATAATTAAAACCGCAGCCAGTGTTTTATTTGATACCTCTTGAGCCATTATGTATCCTCCTTTATACTCTCTAATTCAGGTGAGATCTCCGGCTTAAGTATGGTGATTGCAGCAGAAGCCTGTGTTTGTTGTGGAACCTCACTTATACGTGCACTAGTAGATTCATCGAAAACTATCCATGTTCCTAGAACCGACATAACTATAATTAAAACAAGAATAACAAGTATCACTTTCTTTGGTATATCTTGACCAATCATTCTGTCGACCCTTTTTCTTTGTTAATCTGTGCAACTAATATATATAAACTTTTCGTTTATTTTTATATGTAAATATATTCTTTTTCTCCTTTTTTGTGCACAAATCATTATTTATACTGGTTATTTACTATAAAATGACATTCCCATATATAAAAGAATGCAACCACTTTAAAGTAGATATGTGTTTTTAATATATAGTCACCTGCAATAATGATATTAGATTTTTTGGCAGCTTCCTAATACTAAACCTCACAAATAATAATCGAGTTTTGGTTTAGTATATCTTCAATGCTTTTCTAAGTACTGTACTAAACACAAGTGAAAAAACAAAATATATTGCAAACCAGCCAGGATAATATCCAAAAGCATTAAATTTTCCAAGTGGTCTTGTTTGCTGCAAATCAACACTAATTTCCTTAATGTTACTATCACTACCAATACCATCTCCCATTGGAATAATAAAAAACAGCTTCCTTTGTTTTTCAAGTTTAGGATTATTATTACCTTCACCAACCAAAATGTTTAGTTTGTATTCCTCATTGCCATACTGATAATTAAGTTCATGACTCCCTTCCTTGCCTGTTAATGTCCATGAGACAGATTGGCCTTCAATCACTTGGACTGAGTTATCAAGCAGCTCCAACCCTTCAGAAACTTTAAGAGTAATATCACCTGGTGCAACACTCTCAAACTTAACAGTTGAAGTAAACTCTTGGCCTGGCATAAGTTGAGCATAAGCAACAGTTGAACCAAGCCAATTAAAGACCATGAAAATAGGAATCAATGTAATAAGCATAATCTTCATTGTTTGAGGAAGTATCTCCATGGAAAGTTCCATAGACTTTTTCTGCATCTTCATCATCTTATCTGGATTATCCTTGTACTTTTTCATATCCTCTCTCATCTTCTTTTGTTGATCTTGGATTGACTTCATCTTTTTTTGATCAGTAACCAATTTCCAAGTAAACATACTAAACAAAGAAACAAGCAGAGCAACAACTCCAATAACTACCACAGAAGGTAACGCTAAAAAACTTGTAACTAAACTCATACTACACCACCTCTTATATTTTCTATACTTTTACAAACTTACGCAAAGCAGGATGCATATCCATCATATGCTGTTTTGCAATCTCTTCATACAACTTGTAAATAATCATAACAGCAAGCAAAATACCTGTTCCTCTTGAAAGAGCTCCCATTAAATCAGCAATTCCTGCCAAAAATCCAACAAAAATTGCACCCATTACTGTTAAGGGCATAATGTATCTGCTTAATATTCTTTCTAAAATCCTTTCATCTTTTCTAAAACCAGGAATGTGTAAACCTGAAGACATCATATTTTTTGCCTGACTTCTTGCATCCATTCCAGATGTTTGAACCCAGAATAAGGAGAATAGTACAGAACCACCTATCATAAATAACATATAAACAAGAGCATGTGATATATCTGGCCAAGTCATACTTGATGTAACAATCTTTTGCATCATATTTGGCGCGGCAAGCCATGAAACAAGACCTGTCGAAGGAGTATTACCAACAAAGGTTCCGAGAATAGGTCGACCCCAATTTTGCAGTAACCTAGCCCACAACTGAAGATTGGCCATAAATGCAGAAACTAAAATAACTGGAATGTTACTTGTGTAAATAAAATTCAATGGCCATCTAATGCCTTGACCTCTAACTCTTCCAAAACTAAGTGGAATTTCAATTTTCATAGCTTGACCATAAATGGAAATTGCAAACACGATAACTGTCGCTAGTATTGCAGTCAATGCAACCATAACACTAGTTAGACCTTGACTTCCTTGTGGTAGGAAATAAAATATTTGAAGAAGCCTACCAATCGGCTCTTCTCCTGATTGGAAAAACAAATGACCACTGGATGAAAACGGACTTAACAAACTCAAAAATATTGCTTTAGATACACCAGCTGCAATAAACAAGCTAATACCTGAACCAAAGCCCCATTTACTAATAACCTCATCCATAAACATAATTAAAAAGCCGCCAATAAACAACTGTACAACAAGTAAAACTTGTACTATAAAGTATTGCTGAGTTCCTGCCATACTAGCGGCCGGTGTAAGTCCTCCCATAAATACATAAATAATACCCTCAAAAATTATAAAAAATATTGACATCGCTTTCTGCAGCCCTTGGTAAAATGCCTTATCATCTGGTTTACTTAAGTCTAATTTTAACAAACCTGCACCAGTCAATAATTGTAATACAATAGATGCGGTTACGATTGGACCAATACCAAGTGAAATTAAACTTCCAAATGAAGCACCGAGAATAATCTCAAGTTGTTCAAACCGAAACTGATTAGCTTGATCAAGTCCAAACAAAGGAATCATTCCTAAAATAAAGAATAGAACTAATGTGATAGCTGTCCATTTTAGCTTTTCCTTAAAAGGTAACCTCTTTTGTGTTGGTCCCTTAACTTCAGGAAGATTCAAAAGTATTTTCTTAATTAAAGACATTCTCACTCCTCGGTTGAAGCCAAAGCTTCTTTTGGAAGAATTACTTCTCCTCCGGCTTTGTTAATTTTTTCAACAGCACTTTTTGAGGCACTGCTTGCAGTAATCTTAAACTTCTTAGTAACCTTTCCACTACCAAGCAGCTTATCATAACCTAATTCCTTTAAATTAACAACAATAAATCCACTCTTTTCTTTTAAATCGAATTTTGTGGATATTCCCTTTTCAATATCAGAAACATTAATTGATCTTACATTCTTCCTTTTTTTAATTTTAAAACCATACTTTCCCAAGTATTTTGTATTTTTCCAAATTGAGGGTTTATTTTGTTCTCCTCTCTTACCTCTACCAGCGTTTCCTCTTCCGCCTCTGCTTCCAGCTCCTCTATGTTTTTTCTTTGAACCCCAGCCATGAGTACCACTACCTCGCTGTCTAACAACCTTTTTCCTTCTTCTAATAACCATCAAATCATCCTCTTGATTAAATCATTAATTTTTTTGCCTCTATCTCCAAGAGAGCCACCTTGCTTAAAACTTTTCTTAATACCCATTCTTTCAAAACCACCCTTTGGCGGATCTAATCTAAAACAAGGCATGTACTTTTTTTTGTTAAACTCAAAATACTTGGACTTATACTCAATTAAGCCTTTTGAATCTTTAACTCTGCCTTTGTAAGGCTTTGCCTTTTTTTCAACCAATAATTTTAAAGTATCATCATCAATCTCACCAAATGTAACAAAATCCTTGACTTTCTTGATCATTCCAGCCATACTTGGATTATTATCCACCACAGCGCAGCTGTGAGTTCTAACAATGTTCAGCATCTCCATTGTAGTCTTAACATCTCTTCTAAGACCTACTCTTCCTCTTAACCGTACAACTGCTAATTTACTCATCTTTCTTTACCTTTCCTTCCAGGATACCAAGTAATTTGTAATGATCTTCTTGGACTCTTGTACTCATCAACTTCTTTAAAGCAGTTAAACAAGCTTTCATTAAATTAACCTTAGTCTGAGTCTGTCCAATAGTATGTGAATAAACATCTTTTATTCCAGCAAGTTCTAAAATTCGCTGGCATTCTTTTTCAGCAACAAGACCGGCACCTTTAGGAGCAGGCATTAATTTAATCTTTACAGAACCAACCTTGCCTTCAACTGCAAATGGAATTGAGTGAGGCTCTTTGCATCCGCATTCCCAACTTCCACATCCTCTTCTTATCTTAATTAGATTCAGCTTTGCTCTCCTAAATGCTTTTTCTCTGGCTGGAACTGTTTCTTTAGCTTTTCCCTTACCAATTCCAACATAACCATTTCTATTTCCAATAACTGCAAAAGTAGCAAATGATGGTTTGTTTCCTTCAGGAGTCTTTTTCTGAGTTTGTCTGAAAACTCTTCTCTTTCCTCCACCAAATTTACCTTTAGCTTGACCTGCAAGCAATAAATCCTGCTCAAGATCCGGCATTAGAGCATCAATAATCTCAGGCTCCATAATTTTTATTCCTTTATCAATAATTTGATCAATATTATCTATTTCACTGGATTTAACTTTTTTACCAAGACTAGTTCTCGGCTTCCAAGCCTCTTTGTCAAATTCTCTTTTTTCTTTTCTATCTGGTCCTCTTCCAGACCTTTTACCTCTTGGTTTGTTTCTGGATTTAGTACTAGGTGAATCTGCTTTCTTCTGTTTTGGACTATCTTTAACAACCTTTTTTTCACTAGCCTCTGGTTTCTTGGTTGCTAATTCAGCAGGAGTTTCCTTGGCTTTGGTTTCTTTGTTAGGAGTTTTTATCTCTTCTTTACTCATTTTATATCCTCAATCTTCTTTTTAACTAATTTGAAATGCTTCTCAATATCTTTTGGATCAAGTTTATTTTTTGCATACTTTGAAAAAACATCTGGATTACTTTTTGCATACTCTGCAATATGTTTACCATTAATCCTTTCTTCAGGTGGGAAAATTTCTTTCGAATGAGCAATTTTCATGCCACCATCAACAGCTCCCTTTAACAGGGCATAAATTCTTGAACCTTTGCTACTCTTAAAATCACCAATATCTAAAACAGCTTCTTTTTTCTTTGATTTCTTAGCAATTAAAAAACCAACAAGATATGCAGCTGGAATATTTCCTCGATTACCTTTCCATCCAAGTTTTTCAAGTTCTTTGGAATGTGCACTACAAATTAATTTATCCCCGCTAGGTTCATACTTAACAACCTGTGCAAGAATATTTTTAGATGAAGGTCTAACAACTAATCTTGGCAAGGCAGACTTAACTAACTTCAGTCTATTATGATAATTAGTTTTCCCTTGCCTTTTCCTTCTAAAATCTATTGTAAATGTTTTATGCCTTCTCATTTTTTGCTAATTTATTCTCCTCAATATAAAGTTTGATATGTCTTTTGCTTCTGAAAAACCCTCCTTTGACCTTTCCATAAAGCATTCTATAATCCTTTCTTGCGATAATTTCCTTATCTCTAAGTTCTTTAAGGAATCTTCTCATGATCCTAACCTTATTAATCCATTTCCTCTTTTTTGAAAGTCTGGCAGTCTTCTTCCCTTTCTTACTTCCTTCGCCGCTCTTTCTTCCCTTTCTTTTTTGAACAAGAATCTTTCTTGCCCTTCCTCTTGAAGTTGAATTGGATGGCTTTTTCATAATAGCATGATCCTTTATTAGTTGTCTAATATCAAACTTAGTGATTGCTTCACCAATCTCATCCAATCTACCTGGATTAAACCACACCTTCTTTGGTGAACACTTCATTACATCTGCAGCCAATCTTTTTCTTGATCTTAACATTCTAACTCCTTACCTTTTTTTTGTCAAAAGCTTATCTTGTTCCTTTTTCTGCTTGTCTTTTATTTCTTTTTCAGTCTCAGGTTTTTTCTCATCAGAGTCCTTTTTTACCATATCTTCAATAGAATCCGACTTCGCAGACTTTTTCTTTTCTTTCTCAATCTTTGCCTTTTCCTTTTTCTCTTTATCAAGCTTTTTTGCTTTTGAAGCTTTAATATCCTTTTTAGCATCTTCCAAATATCCCTTTGGATCAACTAAGTTTGCAAATGTAAATCCTTTATCCAAAGCTTCCTTTACAATCTCAAGCTTTTTTCTACGACCAATTTTTGAAATAATAATGGCATGTTTTTTTGGATCAAGCTCTTGTAGTGAAGCTAGGTTTGCTACATTTACCAACTCTTGCCCAGATCGATGTAAACCTCTAACTTCTTTAGGTCCTCTCCATCCTGCATCAACACATCTTCTATAACCCCTGAACTTGTGCCTCATCTTTGAATGTAAACCTTTTGGCTTTCTCCATTTTTTCTCAAGCCGTTTCATCTTATGAGCATCTTGTCTAATAAACTCAGGTTTCTTTTTTCTGATTGTTTCCCTGATCTTTAGTAATTTTTCTTTATCCATTTTATTTAGCCTTTAGAGTTATGTAAATTCCATCTTGGAAAATTCTGTGATCATATTTTGTTCTCTTTGTTAATTGTTCAATAGAAGCTGCTGTTTGTCCTGCAAGATCCTTATCAATTGACTTAACTTCAACCTCATCTCCTTGCACTTTGACATCAACACCATCCCTTAGTTTAAGCACTCTTGGAATCTTTTCTCCAAAAAAGTTTTTAACAATAAATTCTTTATTATTAACGCTAACATTCATAGGGAAATGCCCTGAACATATCTTGAGTTTGTACACATATTCATCTTGTACACCTCTAACCATGTTATTAATATGAGCATTGAAAGTGCCAATAAACATCTTCTCTCTTTTGCTTGCTTTTTTTGCGAAAATTCTAACTTTACCATCTTTAACTTCAATAGTAACTCTTGGATTAAGCAACTTTTTTTCAAGTTTGCCCTTTGGACCTTCAACTACGACAATATCATGATCAGTCTGCACTTTGACAGCCTCAGGCAGTTCAATGATTTCTTCAATAATATCAGCTTTCATCCTAGTAACAATAGGCAAATAACCTTCCTCCAAGTTTCTTTTTCTTTGCTTCTTTGTGAGTCATAATTCCTTGAGTTGTTGAAACAATTATGATCCCAAAATCCTTTGCAGTCAGATACCGTTTTTCAAATTTCTCAAATTCAGTATTCTTAACTGAAAATCTTGGTTTTACAACACCACATTTGTTAATCCTATTAATTAATGCAACAGTAAGGTAATTACCTCTGTTTGTTTTCTCTTCTTTGAATTCCCCAATGTAATGATTATCCTTCATTAATTCCAACACTCTCTTAATAATCTTAGAGCTCGGGCTAACCATAATCTCTTTTTTTCCAACCTTCTCAGCATTAAGAATGCTACTCATCACATTTGCTAACGGATCGTTTAATACCATATTCATCAACTATATTTTTTAAACCCAATTTTCTGGGCTATTTCTCTAAAACAGTGCCTGCATAAATTCAGACCATACTTTCCAACATGCCCCCCAATTCTCTGGCACCTTCTGCATCTTCTGTTTACCAAACCACAATTTCTCTTTTTTGGTTGGTTGTGTTTTAGAAACTTAGCAAGCTTTACTGGCTTGTTCTTCAATTGCTTAAACACTTTCTTGTGATCACTTACAGTCATTCTATATCAACCTCAATCTTAAACTTATTTTTCATAAAATCTATTGCGTCTTGCTTTTGAACTAAGTGGGCTTTCCCTACTTTTGCCTTAAGCAATTTTCTTTTTTTAACTCTAAATCCTGCTCTTTGTAAAGTAACACAAACTTGCAGGCCAATAACACCTATGTCTGGATCATATCTCATACCTGGAACATCAACATACTCTACTAAACCAAAATTAACATTACCATGTTCATCAAAACAGTTTGGTTTTAACTTATTTTCAACAGCTTCTAATAATCTTTTTAGTAAATCTTCTGCATCTTTTTTCCTGACTGTAACTTTACATCCAACTGGAAGTCCTGGCCGAACACCCCAGGTCGGAATTCTCTTGCTTGAGATGCTCTTAATTGGCTTTCTACCTGTAATATTTTTTAAAAGCACAAGAGCTTTTGATAATTTATCCTGGTCTTTTCCTGTACCCATATTTAGGGTAACCTTCTCAATCCTTACTTCTTTCATCTTATTCATTTCAGCATCAATATACTAGGCTTTTTAGAGCCGATTATGAGCACATTCTTTTTTGAAGTTTCATGGACTTCTCCAGCTTGGGATTTATACAAAACAATCCTATCTTCAACCTTATCAACAACTCCATGATCTCCAATGTGTCTTCCACCAGTTAAAAACACATAAGCACCTTTCTCTAACTTAAAATGCTCCTTAACTTTTTGAGATGGAAGCTCAATAAGCAAAGTCTCTCCTGGTTTAAATGAATCTTTTTTAACCAAAATATTATAACCGTTAGATAGATTCACCTGTAACTTACTACCTTTCAATACAGTCTTACCAGTTATTTTGCATGGCTTAAATGTACTTTCTTCTTTCTTTATTTCATTTAATGTCAGATAACCTTTCCTATCAATAAGCATCCTGTAATATTTATTGATCTTTGGAATAGATAACACGTCCATCAAACCAACTGGAAACTTAACATCATTTCTAACCTTACCATCAACCAAAGCCTCTCCATTACATAATAGATACTTCACTTCTTTGGTGTTCTTAGCAAGACCAAGAACATCCCTTAACATAACATTAAGTGGCATACATCTCTCAATTCTATGTGGTCCTGGATTTGGTTTAGTTATGAATTTAGTTGTTTTTCTCTTAACTTTCCAGCTTCTTGGAGCTGTCAACCTTTTCATATGTGATTTTCCCATTCTTATTTCCTCTTAATGGCCTCTGACCTTTTCTTATCTGAACTATCAAGTTCAATAATCATTAATTTTGAAGGATGAATTGGATAAAAGGCTTTAGTGCCATCTTTTTTTGTTGTCTCAGCACCTCGGACATAAACCTTTGTTCTCTTGGAGTCAACTCTTTCAACCTTCCCAACATGCCCTTTATACTGACCTCTCATAATCGTAACTTTATCATTCTTCCTGACTGCAACCGCTCTCTTTCCATGTTTTTTACGAAGTTCTTTTGACAAATGTGCTCCTAAAAACTTATGTTTAATATGAAGTGGTGCTCTTGTTCTAAACAAGTTCTGCTTTCTTTTTTGCTTACTTGCTTTCCAAGTACTTGAAAATTTTATTCTCATATGATCATCCTCGCAACCTTTGCAACAGCCGGCCATCTTTCACAAGCCTCTTTTGCAATTGGACCTTTGAAAATAGTTCCTTTTGGATTACCTTTCTCATCTTTTAAAACAACTGCTGCATTATCTTCAAACTTAATTCTTGAACCATCTGGTCTTCTGTACTCTTTTCTTTGTCTAACAATAACAGCTAACACAACTTTCTTTCTCATATCAGGTTTTCCTGCCTTAACAGAAGCTAAAACCATATCACCAATACCAGCTGATGGAATCCTACCCTTAACAGTCTTAGACCCTTTAACACCAAAGACTCTTAGCAGTTTTGCTCCAGAGTTATCACAGGTTGGAACAATGCTTCCTGCACACAGTCCTTTAGTTATATTGGCCTTAACTGCTTTCATTTAATACCTCCACCACTGCAAAATGCTTTCTCTTACTTAATGGTCTAGTCTCCTTAACTTTGACCAGATCGCCAGGTTTTGAACCAATGCACGGTGAATTATGAGCAAGAATCTTTGTTCTTCTCCTTTCATATCTCTCATATTTTTTAACATAATATTTTCTATCAATAACTACTGTAACAGTTTTGTGTGCCTTAGCACTAGTTACTTTTCCAAGCAAAGCTCTTCCACGCAGTTTTGTTTTGCCATGAAATGGACAATAATTATCCTCGCATTTTTTTTCTTTTACCATTTTAAATCGGACTTTTTTTGATACGGTCATGAGGTCTTTTGGCAAAGTGCCTTCCCTCAATCTTTACACTTTGTTTCCCAATCTTGAATTCAAAAGCATAAGTTTGCTTTACCAAATTTTTTCTTCCAAGCTTAGTCTTCAGCACAACCATATTCTTAGTTTCATCAATAATCTTGCCTTCAAATGCAACATTATCTTTGAGGCTGGTTGCCACTGTATTCCTACCTATAAGCTCGCCCTTAAGCAGCTGTTCAACGGCTTTCATCATCCCATATCAATCGTGTCGGGCAAAAAGCCCATCTTGACGAGATATTCTTTGATTTGGTTTTTGTGATTTCCTTGTAGCTCAATTATTCCGCCTTTCACTGTGCCACCACAAGCAAATTTGGACTTCAACTGTTTTGTTAAATCTTTAATGTCGATTTCCCGTTGGTCAATCCCACTAATGATTGTGTACAGTTTTCCGTACTTTTTTTTGGTTGTTCTAACACTGATTCTTTGCGTTTCTTTGGCTATTGTTTCACAAACACACAAGTCGCTGGGTAACCCGCAAACTTGGCAAATTTCGCTCATACTTTTTTGTCCTCTCCTCCTTGTTTTTCATTAAGTAATGTGTAAGCCCGAGCAATCATCTTTTTTGTTTCCTTGATTAATCCAGGACTTTTTGGAGTAGTACCTGTAGCTACTTGGGCATTTAACTTGATAAGTTCCATTCTGGATTCACTTATCCTTTCCTTTAGTTGAGCTGGACTCATCGCCCTTAGCTCCTTCATTATCTTGCTCATCTTTATCTTCTTTTATTTTCCTAACTTTTTTAGTCTTTTTTTCAGCCTTAGGTTTCTTACTTTCTTTAGGTTTTGTTTTAGCCTTCTTCTTTGTCTTTTTTGCAGCCTTTGTCTCTTCTTCTTTTTGTTCTGGCTCATCAAATTCTTCTTCTTCTTTGATCAGTTCAGAACTTAAAACCGTAATCTTGTCCGGTAATTTGATATCTGGCGGCATAATACTAACCTTAACTCCAATTACACCTGATTTTAATCCAGCCACTGCTCCAGCTTTCTTAACACCTGAAATACTAATCTCCCCACATTTTTTTAAATAACCAGCATAAACTCTCCATGATCTAGCTCTAGCACTTGGTAATTTTCCAGATAAAATAATCTCCACGCCCAAAGCCCCAGCTTTAATGACATTATCCATTGTTCGGTGCATTACAGCCTTAAATCTTTGAGGTCCAAACCTTTCAAGGCTAAGTGCAATCATCTCTGCAACAATATTAGCATCAAGATAAATATTCTCAACCTCCCCAACTTCAATTTGTGGATTTTCCAAACCGAAAGTACTCTTAAGTGCAGTTGTTAAATCTCTAATATTTTGTCCTTGTCGTCCAACAACTAACCCTGGCCTGGACGCATAAACAATAATTTTTTCACCTAAAGGTGTTCTTTGAACAACAGTATTAGAGTGTCCGCTTCTTCTAACTTTTCCAGCTACAAATTCTTTTATCTGAAACTCTTTGATCTTTTGTTCAACAATATCTCTCTCGATCACTTTTCTGCACCTTTTGTTTTAATTTTACTAGGTTTTTTAACAACCTTCTTTTTCTGTTCTTTTTCTTCTAAGACAACCTCAACATGACTTCTTTTCATTTTTCTGCCACGGTGTCTTCCATAATGCCAAGGTCTTGCAGCAGTATGTACACAAATATGCTTTATGAATAAATCATCTGCATTCAAACCTTTGTTTTCAGCATTTACAATCGCACCATTAACAACACTCAAAATTTCTTTACAGGTCTTAACTGGATACCTTCCAGGACCAATCTTTGTTTTGTGAGCTAAATCTCTATGAAATTTTTTATAAGGAACTGGTTTTTTCATATCAATAACTTGTTTAAGCATAACAACAGCAGTATTTGCTTTCTTTCCTCTAATCATATCACAAACTTCCTTTGAATGCTTTGCAGATACACCTATTGAAATACCAACAGCCTTTGCTGTTTTTTCCTTATCCAATTTGTTAATTGCGTATTTGTACTTCATTTATTTTGCACCAACATGTGATGTAGATCTTGTAGCTCCAAT
>CAYQPU010000035.1:0-17365 GCA_964419615.1 uncultured Methanosarcinales archaeon
TTTTGTCCAGATTGGATTTTCTTTTTAGGATTAAGTAAGCATGGATTGTTTCTTTATTGGCTATTTGATGAGCACAAATGCAAGATTCTTTCACAAGCGGATGCAGATTAATTTCTTTTTCAATATCTTCAGCATAAATGTTTTCACCAGTTGACAGAACTATCTTAAAGGCATCTCTACCAGTGAAATATAAATTTCTTTTTTTGTCAAATTTACCAACATCACCTGTTTTGTACCAACCATTAACAAAAGATTCGTCTGTTTTAATCTTATCTTTATAATATCCTTTAGTAACATTTGGACCTTTAATATGAATTTCTCCATTAACAATCTTAACTTGAACATTCTTAACTGGTTTTCCTATTGAACCCAATACTCTTTTATTTATTGATTTGGGAGCTGTTGCAACGGCTGTTACTTCAGTTGCACCATAGCCTTCAACAATTTTAATTCCAATAGATTCTAGTTTTTTTGCTGATTCTTTGTCTAGTGTTGCTCCTCCAAGAATGAAAAATCCTAATGAATTTCCAAATTGAGAATGCACTTTGGAGAATATTTTTCTTCTAAGAAAGACAGGGAGTTTTTCTGAAATCTTAAGCATTTTTTGTAATGTTGCTAGCTTTCCTGCTTCACTTGCTTTTCTTTCAATTGAAGTCATAAAGTTTCTCATAACTTGGGGAACAATAACCAAGTGGGTACATTTATTATAATAAAGGGCTCTACTTATTGTTAAGCTGTTAATTTTTGGCAGGAAAATTATTTTGCCTCCAACTTTTGTCATTAGCATTAAATTTATCATTTGCTCAAAAACATGACTTAAAGGAAGTATTGACAATGTCTCATAATATCTTAGTTTTGGAAGAATCGGAACAATTGAATCACAATTAGCTAGCACATTTTCATGAGAGATCATTACACCTTTTGGCTCTGCAGTGGTTCCAGATGTAAATACAATCTCAAATAAATCATTTGGTTGCACCAAGCTAGAATCATATGTCTTTGGACATAATCTTGATAATTCCACAACATCTTCAATGTAGATTACATTTTTAAGCTCAAAATCCCTTATGAATTTAGATATAATAGCAAGTTTAGGTTTTGTTTTTTTAATGTATTTTTTTATAGTAGTTCTATTTGTTTTCATATCTGTTGGAATAACAATAACTCCAGTAAAAGCACATGCAATTAGAGATATAACATATCCTATTTGATTTGGCGCCTGGATTATTATTTTGTCTCCTTTCTTCAATCCTTTATTATCAAGATAATTAGCAAAACGTTTAGAAAAATCTACTAAGGCAGAATATGTTACATTTACATTCCTATGGTTTTCCTTGTATTGAAAAGCGATCTTTGAATCATGCTTTTTACATACATATTCGAAGTAATCTCCTATGGTTCTTGGTTTATTTGTTTTTTTCATCTGAACTTATGATAGCTATTGCAATTGCATATTCTTTTTCATGTGAAATACTTATTGATATTTGTTGATTAGTCTGATTCATGAGACTTGCACAGGGTTCTCCATTTGTCAGATTTAGTATTTCAACATCTTTCCATGAATTTATAATTTTTGAATCTGCTTTTTTTATTGCTTCTTTACATGCAAATTTTCCTGCAAGTGATTGAATATTTGCACAAGTAATTTCTTTTTCTGTAAAGATTTGTTTTAGAAATTCTGGTTGCATTGCTTTTTTTTCAAATCTTTTTATATTCACTATGTCTATTCCTGTGCTGATTTTCATATGTATACCTTTGTATTATAAACTTTCATCTCTTGCTCAGATAATTTTTTCCTTTCCCCAGTACCTGGGAAAACTGTGAATTTATAATCACTAATTTTGGGTATTAAGTGTGGGAAAAAGCTTCTTATGTCATGAGGGTATATTGCCGAATATAGTTTGTTTTCTTGTTTTTTATCTAAATTTTCAACAATGCATCTAAACAAAAACTGGCTACAGTTGGTGGTTTCTGGTTTATAGAAAAGAGTTGGTTTATATATATCCTTAAACTGAGTTGTGGGTATTTTAGTTTTATCTCTTATTAATGTAAATATCACCAAGCCCAGAGTATTTTTTTTTCCATATCTTAGCTTTCTAGATGAATACTTTATTAAAGTTTTAAGTAATTTTTTGCTTATATTTGGAAATAGCTGGTCCCTTAACCTATAAATGTGAAAATACTTTTTTCCGCCTGTATAGTTGTCTATTGAATCAATATTAACACCTTTTCGGTTGCTTGCCTCAATGATTTTATTTTTTCCAATGTATACTGCAGAAGTATTTAAGTAATTACCAGTAATAAATCTTGATAGAGTGGACATATATCTTCTTTTTATTCTTGAAATGATAATGTCACTAGGTTTAATAATTAGTTTTTTTCTTAATTGGACCATAGCTATTACCAGTTAAGGCTATTGTTATTTATTCTTTAGGTCTAAATCAGCTTGGTCAACCAAAGCCTTAAACTCAGACCATTTCTCAACTGGAATTCTAACTCCTTGTTTTGTAAAGCCAGTGTATTTTTCAGTTGTAATGAATTTTCTTATTGTAAGTCCAGGTTTACCATCATATTCATCAATTCTGACTTTAATAGTGGTTGATTCTGTTAGTCCGATTTCTCCAATATCTTTTTCCATTTTCCCCCCAATACAATATATATAAATATATTATAAAATATTAAAAATTTAGGAAGTATTTATTTCTTTTGGGTTTTGTAAAGTTCTTGTACTTCTTTTATTGAAGTAATGTCTTGCAAGCCCCTGTCTTGTCTTAGTTTAGAAACACTTGGGAATCTTAGAGCATAGCCTGACTCATAGGTTGGAGATTTTTGAATTTCTTGGTAATCAATTTCGATTATTATTTCAGGCTTTACCTTTACAGTTCGACCAGTCTCACTTGTGACTAATGGTTTTATTAAATTAGTTATTTCTTGAAAGCTTAGGCCTTCTGATGCTTTTTCTTTTAATCCTGTTGAAGATTTACCAATTGTTAAAAGTTCACCTTCATCATTAATGCAGGCAAGTGTGTAAGATGTTAACCATCCCGAGCGTTTTCCTTTACCCCATTCTGCAGCCACAATTACTAAATCCATGCTTTCCATTGTGGGTTTTAGTTTTACCATGTAACCAACACGAGCTCCAGGTTTGTAAGGTGCATCAAGTTTCTTCATCATTACTCCTTCTTGTTCGTTTTCTAATGCTTCTTTGTAAAATTGTTCTACTTGTTTGGGATCAGATGTTACAATTTTCTTTGACAGAACTACCTTTTTGTTTATTTGCTTAGTAATTTCTTCTAAGATCTTTCTTCGCTCTTTAAAAGGTGTGTCCAACATCTGTTTATTATTAAAGTATATTAAGTCAAATAGATTCAGTTCAACTGGAAGTTCTTTGGTCATCTGCTCTATATTGTATTTTCTTCTTATTCTTTGGGATACACTTTGAAATGGAAGATATTTCTTGGTTTCTGGGTTAAACCCTACTGCTTCTCCTTCAATTATAAAATTATTACCTTTTACATTTTCCTTTACATATTTTACAATGTTTGGGAACTGGTGTGTGACATTTTCCAATCTTCTGGTAAATATCTGGATTCTTTTGCTTTTGTGTATCTGCATTCTG
Organism: uncultured Methanosarcinales archaeon; assembly: GCA_964419615.1. Taxonomy (GTDB): domain Archaea; phylum Nanobdellota; class Nanobdellia; order Woesearchaeales; family JAGVZT01; genus JAANXH01. The sequence continues at coordinate 3,620 of CAYQPU010000035.1, forward strand.
AATCCATCATATTTGTATTCAACTTGACAGGGTTTACCAACTTTTTCAAAACCATCCTCAATGTTTTCTATTTTTAGAGATAACATTACATTAATTGGATTACCAACCACAACTTCAACTTTGTCTAAATGTTTGATCCCTTGTTTTGCTTTTTTGATAACAATAGTTAGATCATTTGTGAGATCTAGTGCTTTTTGAGTTACATCACAATATTCATTGTATTTTTCTCTATCCTCTACCTTAATATCATTTGACTCGGGATCATAAGTGATGTTCAGTTCGTCTGCATAATATGCCCACACTATTGCATCTCTAAGCGAGCCTTTGCCCACACCAAATCTCATTTCTTCAAGTACTGTTCGAACAATATATTTTGCTTCATTTGGCTTTGAGTTTGTTAACAGCTCAGCAATTAATGAAATTTTTCTGTCTATTGATCCAGATCCTTCTAATTTGGGAAGTTTTTTTAGATTGTTGAATACTTTTTCTACTGAAAGATCAGAAGAAAATAGAGTTGATTGGCTTTTTGTTTTGATCATCTCAGATGCAACTAAACCAAGGTCTCCTTTTTGTTTCCATAAATTTTCTATGTCACTTGCTGAGTTTCCAGATGCTTTTTGAATTGCTTTTACAACTATTTTTGAAGCTACACCTAGTTTGGAATTATCATACCCGGGAAATACTCTTCCATTTAATAGAAGCATGATTTTACCCAAATCTTTGTTTGTATGTTTTAAAAACTCAGAGATTATTGATGTTTTTTCTAGTCTTTTTGAGGTGTTTTCTAGCTTTTCATATACTTCAACAAGTTTTGAATATTTCATGATTTAGATGATTTTTTGGAGATTTAAAAAGGTTTTGAATTGAATAATAAAATTTATATACTCCGCAGTAATTACACTTTATATGAGTAAAAATCAAGATGCAGTGGAAGATTTTTTCACAACTGAAATGATTTATAGAGAAATACATGAGATAGAAGGCTTGAATCTCAACATACCTATTATAGTTGGTTTTATTTCAATTTCAGAGAAATGCCCAAGATTGGAATATAGAGCAATGATGTATTTTCCCAATTCAGGTGGATATAATCCAAAATTAGACATAATACCTAAAGTTGAAGCTGAAGGAAAAACAATTGATGATGCTTGCGTAGGTTTAATTGAAAAATTAGTTGAATACCACTCATTTCTGGTTGAGGCTGAGAGTTTTGAAACTCAAAATCCAGATTACATAATGCACAAAAAATATCTTGATCTTATCATGGTTAAAGAACAAGAATAACACTGGCTCTTATTCACTCCTAAAATATTAAGCTTACAATTTAACTCATTTTTTATTAAGTTAACACAAAGGGAATAAATATTAAAAAACCCAAAAATATATATACACCTAGAATCTTGCATAGATTTGAAAAAGAGTGTTAACATGACAAAGATTAACAAAATTGTGATGCATGGATTCAAATCTTTTGCCAAAAGAACTGAGCTTGTTTTTGGTGATCATTTTAATTCTGTTCTAGGTCCAAATGGATCAGGAAAATCAAATGTTCTTGATGCTATTTGTTTTGTTTTGGGAAGATTGTCGTCTAAGAGTCTTAGGGCAGAAAAATCTGCAAATTTAATATATAATGGTGGGAAGAAAAAGAGCCCTTCAAAAAAAGCAGAAGTTTCTATTTATTTTGATAATTCGAATAAAACTTTTCCAAGTAATGAAAGTGAGATTAAGATTTCTAGGATTGTTAAAAAGACCGGACAATCTGTTTACAAGATTAATGATAAGACTTCAACAAGACAGCAGATTCTTGATTTAATGTCAGTTGCTAAGATAGATCCCGATGGATATAATATTATTTTGCAGGGAGATATTGTTAGGTTTGTTGAGATGTCAAGTGTTGAAAGAAGACAGGTATTAGAAGAGATATCAGGTATTTCTATTTATCAGGATAAGAAAAATAAAGCTATGAATGAGCTAGATAAGGTAGAAGATAGTTTAAAAGAAGCTGAGATTATTTTAACTGAAAGAGAGACTTATCTTAAAGAGCTTAGAAAGGAGAGAAACCAAGCTGCAAAATATAAAGATATGAAAGATAAGATTGATAGCAGTAAAGCAACTGTGCTTCATAATCAAATTGAAGAGAAAAAAGAAGATAAAGAGAAGTTTGAGAATAGGAAAGAAAAAGATGAAGTCAAGCTTGAAAAGATTGGAAAGGAGATTGTTGATGTCAAAGATAAGATTCAAGGTGCAAGGAATGGTGTTTATGATCTGACTTCTGAGATTGAAAAAAAGGGTGAAAAAGAGCAAGTCCAGATTATGAAGAATCTTGAAGGTCTTAGAGTTGAGATAGCAACTAATAAAACTAAAATTGAGAATTTGCAGCAAGAGCTTGGAAAGATTGTTGTTAGAAGAGAACAATTAAAGACTGACAGCAAGGATATTTCTTCAAAAAATAGTGGTATTGAAAATAGGACTCAGGAACTTGAAAAGAAAAAAGTTCAAATTGACAGAGAATTAAATGATATTTTGAAAACTATTGATAATTTTAAGCAGAAGAGAAATTTGGGTGAGATTCCTCAAATTGAGGCTGAAGTTTCAGAGATTGACAATAATGTTGATGAATTACAAAAGAGTGTTCAAGAGCTTAGGGAAACTCAGCAGAATTTGCTTAGAGAAAAAGACAGAGTAGAGTACAAGATCTCAACTTTGGATGATCGTATTGATAAAGTTAAGGAAGTAGAAATTGAGCATAAAAAAGAGCTTGATGTTTTAAAGGATAAGAAATCATCATTTAAGAAAATTACAGTGGAACTAAATAAGAACCTTGCAGATGATTCTAGTTTTGCAGCGCAAATTGGTAAGAAAAGACAAGACCTTGTGGATGTTGAACAAGAGTTGTCAAGACTTAAGACCAGATCAGTTGGTATTAGGGAAAGAATGTCTGCCAATATTGCTGTAAAAAAGATTATGGAGCAAAAGAAAAGCATTAAAGGTATTTATGGTACTGTTGGTGAGCTTGGAACTGTTGGTACAAAGTATTCTATGGCTTTGGAAATTGCAGCTGGAAGTAAAGTTAATAATGTTGTTGTTAAAGATGATAAGGTTGCAGCTAAGTGTATTGGCTACCTAAAAAAGAATAAACTTGGAAGAGCGACTTTTTTACCAATCAACAAAATCAGGAAAATGAGCACTAATCCAGATGTTAAGAGATTAGCTAAATCAAGAGGTTGCAGTGGTATTGCGGTTGACCTTGTTGATTTTGATTCAAAGTTTAAAGTTATTTTTAATTATTTATTTTCAAATACTCTTGTAGTTGATGATATTAATGTTGCACGAAGGATTGGGATTGGCAGTGCAAGGATGGTCACATTAGAAGGTGATCTTGCTGAACGATCTGGTGCTATGACTGGTGGTTTTAGAAAAAGAAAATCAGGACTTGGTTTCCAGGAAAAAGAAACTTCTAAAGGTATTAATGAGCTTGAATCTCAAGTTTTGGAATTACAAAATGTTGTAAGGGTCCTTTCTAAGAGAAGATTGGAGAATGAACAAGATATTATTGATCTTAGAAAGGAAAAAGCCAGCCTTGAAGGAGAAATTATTAAGATTGAAAAGAGTCTTCATCTTGAAAAAGGAGATGTAGGAGTTAATAAAAAGGAGAAGACTTTGCTAAGAGAAGAATTAAAACAATTAACTAGAACTATTGAACAAAAGAATAAAGATATTCAAAAGTTTAATGGTGAATTTGCAAAGTTAAAAGCTAGTAAGCAAGTATTAAGAAGCAAGATTGGAGATCTACAAAATCCGGAACTGCTTGCTGAGCTTAATACTTTTGAGGACAAGAAGAATGATCTTAAGGAAGAATTGCTTCAAACAGAGCACGAGATTAAGTCAGCACATATGCAACTAAAGGAATTGCTTGGTCCTGAACTTGAAAAGATACAAAAGATCATTAAACAGCTTGATAAGGAAGAAGTTAGTTTTGAGAAAGATCTGAAAAAGACTAAGGAGTTTGTTAAAAAGCAAGAAGAGGAGCTAAAGCATAAAGAGAAGAAACAAAAGGCATTTTATTCTAAATTTAAGGAGCTGTTTAATGAGAGAGACAAGCTAAATAAGAAGCAAAGAGATCTTGAGGTAAAAAAGGCCAGGCTTGAGGATCAAAGCAGAGACATTGAGATGAGAATCAATAATATTGCTTTGAAAAATGCTGCTGTGACTGCTGAGTTAAGTGGTCTTGAAAAAGAGTATGAACAATTCCATGGTGTGCCAATACTGCGACAAAGAAATATTTCAGCGATTAAGGCTGAGATCACTCGGTTTGAAAATTTGGTTTTAGCTATGGGTAATGTAAATCTTAAAGCTTTGGAGATTTATGATAGTGTTCATAAGGAGTATGAGCATTTGCTAAAGAAAAAAGATTTACTTGAAAAAGAAAAAGAAGATGTTATGAAATTAATGGATGAGATCGAAGGTAGAAAAGCTGAGTTATTTATGAAGACTTTTGATAGTGTTAATGAACACTTTATGCAGATTTTTAATCAACTGACTGCTAAAGGTAGGGCTCATTTAGCATTAGACAATCCAAAGGATCCATTTGATGGCGGTGTTAGGATTAGAGTTAAGATTACTGGAAGAAGGTTTATGGATATCAGAAGCTTGTCTGGTGGTGAGAAGACTTTGACTGCTTTGGCTTTGATCTTCTCTGTTCAAGAACATGATCCTGCTTCATTTTATGTTTTAGATGAAGTTGATGCTGCACTTGATAAGCACAATTCTGAGAAGTTAGCTAAGCTTGTTAGAAAGTATTCTGATCATGCTCAATATATTATTGTGACCCATAATGATGCTATTATTTCTGAAGCAGATAATCTTTATGGTGTCTCAATGGATGAACATTCTATTAGTAAGGTTGTTAGTTTGAAGATTTAGTTAACTAGAATCCAATTTAACAGGATTTTGATTATAGTATCCCAATGCAATTTTAACCTCTCCCAAAAAAGGATATGTTCTTACACCAATGTAAGTTCCATCTGGTGAGTTTTGAAAATCAAGAGATTCCCAGGAAAGGGTTGAACCATTTTTTGGGATATAATCAATTACTGATTCTTGTAAGTTTTCTGGAGATATTACTACAAAGTTATGGCCATGTTGTGCTTTGCTAAAAGCTAAAGCTTTTGCTACCTGGTATAAAAATTCAAGATTTGCACCTTCTCTTCTAAACATTAAATTAGTGCAATCCAAATACATTTCACCATGAATGGTTAAATGATCAAATGATCTTCCTGGAACCCTCTCACAATGAAGATATGCAGAATCTTCAATTCTATCTTCAAGCTCATAATTAATCCCAGTTTGTTTTAGTATTTTCTCCGCTTTTCTAATTTCCTTACTAGTCATTTCTGTTAGTTTATATAAATGAGGCATTCTATCTTCTAGGTGGTCTGTCATAGGATTTTTTCCTATTAACAACACTGGTAGATCTTTTCCTTTGTTCACGATAGTATTGTAAGAATTACTTCAATAATAAAAAGATTGCTACTTCAAATAGGAAATATTAAAAATAACTTTTTTATCAGACTGCTGTGACAAAAACTTCACATTTTTTCTAGAATCTCAACTATCTGTTCTGAAGTTGTTTTCCAGTTGAAGTTTTCTTCTACTGTTTTTCTGCCATTTAGTGATAGAAGTTTTCTTAGTTTTTTACTTTTGATTAATTTTTCAAGATGTGTTGTTAGTCCTTCTACATCTTTTTTACTAAAGATTAATCCATTGTATCCATCACTGATTGCTGTTACTGCTAAACCTACTGGCGTTGTTATGACTGGTATTCCTGATGACATTGCTTCTAGTGTAGATAGGCCTGTTGTTTCTGTTAATGATGGCATTACAAAGATGTCCATTGCACCATAATAGTCTGTTACGTTTTCTACAAAACCAGTTACCTTAATGTTATGTTTTCTTGAGTATTTTTTATAGTGTTCACCATCACCGACTAAGACTAATAGTGCATTTTTGTCATTGAGATTTTGAAATGCATCAACCAATGTATGAATATCCTTTTCGTCACTTAGTCTACCGCAGTATCCTATGACTGTTTTTTCTGGATCTATTCCAAGTTTCTTTTTTGCAATTCTTTTAGATCTTACTGGTTGGAATTTTTCCAGATCAACTCCCAGTTTTACTGTTTGTTTTTTTGCCTTTATTCCAGCCTTGTTTAATACATCTATTAATGAATCAGATGGAACCATGATTAAGTCACACATATTACATAAGAATCTCATTTGGATTTTGACAAATTCGGATGTAAGCTTTTGAAACCATTTCGGTCCTCCTATGATTAAAGATAATTGTTCCCAACCGATTTGATGAAAGTACATAGCAACTGGTTTTCCGAGTAGTTTTGCGAGTATTATGGATGATGCTCCAAGATATGGCAAAGATTGTATAAAAACAAGGTCTGATTTCTTGACATCTTGCATTAAGTCGTGTGTTGGTATTGGTGGATGATAGTCACAGCCAGCATCAATTTTTAAGAATTTGACAATTGGGTAGAATTTAATTGAAGCTCCAAAAAAATGTATGAAGTGCCCACCATAGTTTGGAGCAAGGACTTTTACTTGGAACTTGCCAACTAAGTCTGGAACCATTTTTTCTGAGAATCTCATTACCCCATCTACTTTTGGGTAGAATGTGTCCAGTACATAAAGTATTTTTTTCATCGTATTTTAAAAAACCTCTCTGCAAACTTTACATGATGTGAATGCCCATGAACTGCAGCCTTTGCATATATGTTTCCATACAAAATGATTAATGACGACCACTGGCTGGCAAAGCACTTTAAGGCATTTATTTTTTTTGCAAATGTACTTGATATATCAACATATAATCTAGGGTATTCTATTCTGTGAAAATCAAGCAGGTTCCAAACATCAAACATATAGACTTCTGTTTTAAATTTGTTTTCATCAACAATGTCCAAAACAATTTTGGTTACTGCTTTGTGGTCTCGATGTGGATCAAGTAAATTATGAGTAAAGATTTTTGTTGGTTTTAATCTTTTAATTGTTGTTGCAAGTTTTTGTTTTATCTTATTTTTTTCTGTCTCTTCTGCAAATTTTCCTTCTTCCAGTCCGTAATATAAAGATCGTTTATATCCCAATACTTCTCTTGCAGCTTCTGCTTCTTTTTTCCTCATCTTGGTTGATACATGTTTTTTTAGCCAATGATGACTTAATTCACCATATGAGAATCTAATAACAGATACATTCTTGCCTTCTTCTATGTATTTTGCTATTGTCCCACCCACTCCTAAAACAGCATCATCTGGATGCGCAGCAATAACAAGTATGTTTTCTTTAGGCATATTAAATATCAATCTAGAAATGGTTAATATATGTTTTGGTTAATAATAAAATTATTAAAGAACAATACTATAATTTTTAATATGTACAAAAAAGAGCTTAAAACCGCAATAAAAGCTGCTAAAGAGGCAGGTAAATTTCTGTTAGAACATAGGAAAGATGTTGAATTACTTAAAACAAAGAGCACTTTTAAGGATATTGTGACTGATGCTGATCTTGGTTCTGAGGATATTATTGTTGATATGATTAAACAGGAGTTTCCTGATGATAATTTTTTGACTGAGGAAGCAGGGGGAGAGATTTCCAAAGAGAGGTTATGGATTATTGATCCATTGGATGGGACTAGAAATTATGCTAATGGATTGTTTTATTTTTCTGTTGTTGTGGCTTTTTATGATAATGGAACTAAAGTTGGAGTTGTTTATGCGCCTGTGCTTGGTGAGTTGTTTTATGCAACAGAAGGAAAAGGGGCTTTTTTGAATGATGAAAAGCTTGTTATGAAGAATCCAGATCAAGCTTTAGCTGATTGTGTTATTAACACGGGTTTTTGGTATTATAAGGATGATGAGCTTGACAGTTTGTTAAAGATTTTCAAAAAAGTATTGAGCAAAGCTACAGATGTTGTTAGATATGGTTCAGCAGCTCTAGATTTGTGTAATGTTGCTGCAGGTAGATTAGGTGGTTTTTTTGAACCTGGACTTAAGCCTTGGGATGTTGCTGCTGGATCTCTTATTATAACAGAAGCTGGAGGAGCGGTTTCTGGATATGCTAAAGAGCTTGAGGTTCTAGATCCAAGAGAAGGGATAATTGGATCCAAAAACAAACAGATTATGGACGAGTTAAAAATAATTATTAATTCTGGTTTATAAAGCATTCCCAAGTTATCTTTATAAAAACTAATTACGACTAGAATCAATTACATGAGTAAATGCATATTACTTATTATAAAAGAATTATTGAGAGTACTATAATTGCCATATAATTTAATTAAGCAATCATCTTTATTTAAGCTTTTTTTTCAGATTATTTATAAAAGTAAAAAAGTGGGACTGCTGGGACTTTCATAACCTTTTACACAATTGACCAAAGGCTGCACATTTATGTGCATGAGTGGTGATTATCTTGTGTTAAGATACATCACCATATGTGACTGAAAGTCACATTACTTTTGGTCAAGCTTTTGCGCGCAAAGCGCGGAAAAGATTGATTTGAACCCAGGACACCACGGTTTCCTCGCTTCAAGCTTTTTTGCTTTAAGCTCTTCAGCCGTGTGCTCTCCCAGTCTGAGCTACAGTCCCACAATGATACTGGATTAAAAAACTATATTTATTACTTTCGGTCTATTCAACAGTTTCTTCTTCAATTGCCAGATCTTCTTGTTCAACTCCAATATCTTCTACTGGAACTGGTTTTTCAGGATCTAGTTTTTTTTGTTCTGGCTCTGCTGGAGCTTCCTTTGGTTTTTCTTCTTCAGCCGGAGCTTCCTCGGCTGCTGGCTCTGGCGCTTCACCTGCACCAACAACATTAAGAGTACCATTTCTACCAGTTGAAACTTGCATTTCTCCTTGGTATTCTTTGGCCCAGCCTTCTTTTAGCTCAATTTTGTCTCCCATGTTTACTTTGTCAACGTCTTCGTTCCAAAGGCTCATCTTAGCACTGCCTGTTTCATCTTTGACTGTGACTGTACAGACTCTGCCAGTTTTGCCGAATTTTGAGAATTCTCTTGTATCTCCTTTTTCAACAACATCTGCTACTAAGATGTCAACTGCTGTATTTGGTTTTAATTCTCCTATTTTCATTTTTTTACCTCCTTAAACATAATTTCTTTGTTTAATAATTTCTTAAGCGTTTTGTTAAGATCATCAATTTTGATTCTTGCTTGCTCTGTTGTGTCCCTATCCCTGATTGTGACTGAATTATCCTTTAGTGTGTCATAGTCAATTGTTACACAATAAGGTGTTCCAACTTCATCTTGTCTTGCATATCTTCTACCTATGCTTCCTCCTTTATCATAAAAACTGTTAAAACAGGTTTTGATTGCACTATATACTTCTTTTGCTTTTTCTCCAACTCCGTCTTTGTTAACTAACGGAAAAACAGCAACTTTAGTTGGTGCAAGTTTTGGATCAAGCTTTAATACAATATTTCCTCTTTCCTTGTCATCACAATAAGCATCACTTATGAAAACCAAAAATGCTCTGTCAACGCCTTGTGAAGGTTCTGCTACAACATAAGGTACAACTTTGTTGTTATCTTCTTGTATGAATAATGAAAAATCTTTTTTTGAAAATTTCATGTGTTCTTTTAAGTCAAAGTCAGTTCGGTTCGCCATTCCTTGCAGCTCTTTCCATCCAAATGAGAAATTGTATTCAAGATCCCAAGTATCAAGTGCATAATGACTTTTTTCTGTCTGCACATGCTGCCGGATTCTGAAGTTATCTGGTGCTGCGCCTAAACCTACAAACCATTTATGTTCAATTGCCAGCCAGTAGGCATGCCATTGGGTTTGAATTATTTTCTTGTCAAGAGCTTGTTTAATTGTCATTTTTTGCCCATCTTCTTTTTTGGATTGCATTTCATCTGACAAGATAATTATCTCATGATCCATTACTTCCTTTATAAACGGACAGTTGTCAACATTTTTTGGATGGATAAAATATTCAATTTCCATTTGTTCAAATTCTCTGCATCTAAATAAGAAGTTTCTTGGTGAGATTTCGTTTCTAAATGCTTTTCCAATTTGAGCTATACCAAATGGAAGTTTTAATCTTGAGGTTTCAACTATCTGTTTAAAATCAACAAACATTATTTGAGCTGTTTCAGGTCTTAAGTAAGCGGTCATGGACTCTTCCTTTATTGGGCCAACCTGCGTTGTGAACATTGGGTTAAACTCCCCTTTGTCTTCATAATCTCCACCACATTTTTCACACTTTGCTTTTCCTACTTCAAATTTGTCAAGCTTGTTTTTCAAGCCACATTTTTTGCATACTACTGCAACATCAATAAAGCTTCCTACATGTCCTGATGCTTCCCACACTTTTGGATGAGTGATTATACTTCCATCTATCCCAACAATGTCATCTCTATCCTGAACATGAAATTTCCACCAAGAATCCTTAATATTTTTCTTAAGTTCTGTTCCAAGCGGCCCGTAATCAAAGAATCCGGCATATCCCCCATATATCTCAGAAGAAGGAAAGACTAGCCCTTTCTTTTTACAAAATGTTGCCAGATCCTCTATACTAATTGTTGACATAGAACGGGTTTATATATAATTGTTTAAATAATTTATTGTTTTTTACTGCCCAGATCAATTATTAAGTAATCTAAAGAACTAGCATGTATTATGGGGATGATTTTTGAGTCTTCTTCTAAATGAAGACCTCCTACTGTTCCCATGCATATTCCCTCTACTTGTGATGTGCAATCAACCATGGTTACTCCCATTGAGACTTCCCTATCAGCATTGTATTCATCAATCTGCTTTTTATTCTCTCGTATTCTTAATGCATATCCGTTTGCTTTAAGATATTTATCTGGAATTTCCTTTGACAATCCCTCAACCTGATCATATAGATGATAGCACGAGGGTGCAACATTGGTGCGCAGGAATAGATATAGATCATTATCAATTTCTTGTAAAGCTTTGTATTGTTCAGTAGACATTTTTGATTGATCGTCAATTAGTGCGTCTTCAACAGAACACTTTATGTCAGCAACAATTTTACTTAAATCTTTCATAATCTGGTTATTCACTTTTTCTCCGCCAATTAGATCTATACCTACAAAAGTTGTGCTTGGGCTCTTACTATACCAATCAATCATAGCACTTGCTACATATCCCATTCCAAGATCATATTTTGCACGTTGATAAAAAGTTTCAATGGAGATTTCACCTTCCTGAAAAGAAGTAATATCATCTGATGCATCAAGCTCTTGTGCTTTGGCATAATTAAGTGTTCTCCCAGATTCAATTCCTTCACAAAAGAAGTAAACTGGTTTTAATCCGGTGAAAAGCGATTCAGGAGAGGCTAATGTTCGTAAAAAATGTTCTTCTGCTGTAACTATTAGCTGAGGGTTTTCCCCTCTTTGAGCGATTATTCTGGCTCCCTTTGCCAACATCTCTTCAATTACGTCTTGCATAAGTAGAAGTGAAGAAGTTTGTATTTAAAACACTTTCTTATTTTCTTACTAAAAAGTAACATATTATTGTTTTTTTAGCCAAGCTAGCTCATCTTTATCAAGTTTAAAGTATTCAGAAATTTCTTTAGCTATTTGCTTGTTTTGTTTGAGCATGAATGTGATATATGGATGTGTCTGTTGGATAGTGGTTTTAGCCGATGTATGCATTTTTTGGCCAATTTTGTGGGCTATTGCCTTTCTTTTCTTTCTTGTCTGACTAATTCTCCAGAGCTTAAATATTCTAGAGCTAGGTTTGTACTGTATGAATTTCTTGTATTTTTCTTTTTTTGCTAGCGCAACACCTGCTGTCATTAGTGCTTTTTGATAGACTAAAAATCTCCAGTATTGCCATCTTCGAATTCTCCGCTTGAATATGTCTGCTTTTGATAATGATTCATAGGCTTTACATAGTTCTTTAGGATTTGTGTATTCTTTTGGCAAATTTTCATCAATCCAAAGGAAACTTCGATCTAGATCTTCATCAACATTATCAAGTGCAGAGGAAGCAATTTCAATTTTTGTTGATTTGAATATTCGCAGTAAAGCATCCAACATACTTTCTGTTTTGTTTCGGTCATCAAGTTTTTCAACATCTTTACTTACTGATGTTAAAGCTATACTTTGAAAGTCATTGATTGATGCTCTAAAGTCTCCTCCTGCACGTCTTGCAATCTTAATAAGAGTTTTTTCATCCACTCCAAGTTTTTCCTGATCTGATATTTTCTGGAGTAGATTTTTTATTGATAGATAGGATGGAGTTCTAAGTTGGATTATTTCACATTTTCTTCTAAGTGTGGAGAATTTTGAATCATAGATATCATTTGATGTTAGAACCAAAGGATGACTTGTTTTTGCAATGACCTTGATTAATTCGGCTACACCTCCACGATCGTGCCTACCAGATAAACCATCAATTTCATCAACTAAAATTAATTTTCCCTTGTTAAATAAACTCATTTGTTGAGAGGCAGAACCTACAATTGAATTAATTCCAGCTTTGTTTCTAAAGTCAGATGCATTAACCTCTAATATTTCAAGGTTAAGATCTCTTGCTAACGCATGTACAATACATGTTTTCCCAACTCCAGTCTGACCGTACAAAAGCAATGCTTTCTTTTTCTGCTTTTTGAAACTAAGAACATAATTTTTTAGTTGTTCAACTGCCTTATTGTGCGCATGCACGTCTTTTAAAGTCTTTGGGCAGTATTTTATTGTCCACGGTAACATGGTTTTTTGTAATTAATGTGTGTTTAATAATGTTTGCAAGCATATTTTATATTCTATTTAAACTGGCTGAAACTCCTTGTCTCCATAAATATCCAAGTATCTTTTCCAGATTCCTATACAAACTTTGTTTTTTAAGCACACTTTACATCTATCCAGTTTAACACAAGATCTTTCTAAAGATCCGAACAAGTTGGTATTATTATCTGTTTTTTTATTTTGACCAACTTGTTTTACATAAGGAACTGTCTTAGAATATGCACATAAATAGTTTTTAAGAGTCTGATCTGATAAGTGTTGCTCTGGCCTCATGTAATTAAACATAATACTCTTTAAGGGATATTTCCCAATTAATTTCACAAATGCTGGAATCTCTTTATAATTTAATTGATTTATTACAAAAGTAACAGTACAAAAAGCTCCAAGTTCACATGCATTGCTTATTCCCTGTAATGCTTGGTTAAAGGAGTCTTTTGTTTGAGTTAGTTTATCATGTGTTTTTGAATTTGATCCGTGTAATGAGAATGAGATTTTATCAAGACCCGCTTTGATAATTTTTTCTGCAAATTTCTTATTTGAGAGCATTCTGCCATTTGTTTCTAATGATATTTTTTTATATCCTGCTTTTTTGGCAAGCGATATTAACTGTATAGCATCTTTCCTGATTGTAAATTCTCCACCAAGAAACTCGATTAAATCATAATCAGAAGCATTATTAACTATTGCACTGGCTACTTCTTCTGTAGACCTGTTGTTTTTTGATTTGTTGAAACTATTAGCACTACAAAAAACACAGTTATTGTTACAACTAAAACCAACGAACATGAGTAATGTAGACATGGAGCTTGTGAAGTGTTACAAGTTTATTAATTTTTAGTTGAAATTGTCCCACCAATCCGTTGTGAAAAATGTTTATATAGTTCAGTAATTCTTTAGATAATTGCACTGATCACTTACTGATCACATTGTTGTAAAAAGAGCGGGT
>CAYQPU010000036.1:0-309 GCA_964419615.1 uncultured Methanosarcinales archaeon
TAGCAGATAAGATGTATGACTGGGACAACACAGGCTATTATGTTGATCCCGCAAGTACTAACTATTTACGTTGGGTGCGAACCCCAAGTGGAAGAAATGATATTGGTACTGGGATAAATAGAATATATGCTTCACAAGACGAATACATCAGATATTATAATAAGCAGGATTTTAAAGTGCAAATGGGTTTGCCATACTCAACCTACGATAGAAGAGACAGTACATCCAATTGGAGATATTGGGTTGGAACTAGTGGTTGGGGTAGGATGAGTTTAAATAATCAGATCCCTGATTATGGCAGTGGTTTTT
>CAYQPU010000036.1:409-2570 GCA_964419615.1 uncultured Methanosarcinales archaeon
ACATTGGAGATTCCAGGATTTATGATGATAATACCTGGTTGAGGATTTACTCTGGGGCAAGTAATAGAATCTATACCCCAAACTACTTTAGAGTTGATGATAATGTTGAAATTAATGGAAATTTATATGTGAGCAGTCCGTCTCACCTGGGGAGTTCCAACGCTGATAATTATTATGTTAGGAGAGATGGTTGGTTAAGGTATTTAGACAATGTTGAATTCAGGGATGAATTAGGAATATCTGGAATGTATCATAATGAAAACTTTGCTAGAAGAAAAATAACATCAAATAGAAATTACTGGACTGGATCAAAAGGATGGGGAGCTTATAATTTAAATAATCAAATCCCTGATTTTGGTAGTGGGTTTTGGGATGCATGGGGTAATCCTGGTGGTGAGCCAGGCGGTGGATCATATTCTCATTATGTTGGCTTGCAAGCATATCATTATTGGAATGGTAATTCAGGCCATGGTTGGCAGATGTCAGGCACTCATGGTCCATCTTGGTGGTTGCGTTACATCTGGGGCGGAGGATGGAGTTCTTGGTATGAGATACTCCACACAGGCAATAAACAGAAAATAGGAGTTTCTTATACTATTATGGATAGGAGTACTTACACGAGTAATACACGTTACTGGACAGGTTCTTCCGGTTGGGGTAGGATGAGTTTAAATAATCAGATCCCTGATTATGGCAGTGGTTTTTGGGATTCTTGGAGCAATCCTGCAGGAGAACCAGGTGGCAGTTCTTACTCACATTATATAGGTATACAGGCTTACCACTACTGGAATGGTAACAATGGTTATGGTTGGCAAATGGCAGGCACTCACGGACCCAAATGGTGGTTAAGATACCAATGGGGCGGGGGCTGGAGCTCTTGGTATGAGGTAATAACAACTTATAATGTAAATTCATATATTGATACAGGAGATTGGTCTTTTAGTGGTGATAATTTCATTAGTAATGGCTGGGGTCATATTTACTCTTCATCTTCGAACTTACATCTTGATTCATATAGTGGGCAACTATACCTTAATTATTATTACAACAACTGGGTTAGTGTAGGTAATAGAAACACAGGTTATCTTTACATTGGAGATTCCAGGATTTATGATGATAATACCTGGTTGAGGATTTACTCTGGTGCTAATAACAGAATCTACACACCTAATTATTTCAGGGTTGATGATAACTTTGAGCTAAATGGAAGAATGTATGTATCTAATTGGGTTAGATATAACTCTGGAACAGGTGCATATTGGACTGATAACTGGCATTTTTACACGGTTAATAATCAAGATATGCATGTTAGAAGTGGGCATTCATCAGTTGGATCTTTAAGAATGGAGACTGCTGGAACTATAAGAGGGTATCTATATTGGGATAGCGCCCATTCCATGGGTTTCCTTGATACAGGTAGAGGCTGGCAATGGAGGACTTATACAGGAAGCGGAAGAGCTGGTAATATATGGATGAACACTGGTTCTTGGAGCGGCAACCCAGGTAATAGTTGGGGTAAATTAGAATATCATGCAGATCGCTGGTATATTGTGTCAGGCTCAAACTCAAATAGAATTGTAACATTCAGACACTCTGGCACAGACAGAGTTCACTTTTATAATAATGGTGCAGCTTACTTTAGTAATTATGTGCAATCCAATATATTTTATGATCATAATTCTGGTTATTATGTGAACCCTGATGGAACTTCTAACCTCTGGAATTTGAATGTACAAGGAAATGAATTAAGAGTTAATGGAGAGATCGCTGCTTGTGGAAGTGCAGGCTGTTCTCATTTTGCATATAACAATGGTGGTCCAACTAACTATATCAGAGGAAATACATACTTTAATGGAGTGCTTTATGATGAGAATAATGCAGGTTATTACTTAAATCCAGCTAGTACAAGCAGGTTTAATGTCATCAGTCCAAATGAGATAAGACCTGGTGGGTCAACAGATGGTAGAATCCATAGAGTAAGTGGTCAAATTAGGTATGATGCAGATGATAATTGGTATTGGTTCTCAACATGGGATAACCACAATGAGATGGAACTTCATTATAGGAATGGTTTATGGATAAGAAGTGATCTTAGGATTGCTGACGATATCACACAAGTAGATGAGATCTGTCTTGATAATGGATGTAGAAGAACATGGCC
>CAYQPU010000036.1:2670-16233 GCA_964419615.1 uncultured Methanosarcinales archaeon
TTACTTTAGAGTAGGCGGCACCCAGATGTACGATGATAATAGCTGGTTTAGAATAACTGGTCAACCTAATGGAAGAACTAGAATTTATGGAGATCTAAGAGTTGAAGATGATATCATTTCTGTAGATGAGATCTGCCTCGATAATGGATGTAGAAGAACTTGGCCATCAGGCACAGTAAGCACTGCAGATTCAAGTTTCCGTTGGCCAACTGGCACCTATGGATCTATTGAAGTCTATCCAAGTGGTAAGAACAGCTGGGAAGGTTATAGTATTAATGGTCGTTATGTATTGATGAGTGCAGATAGTAATCAGGTAGGCTTGTATAATGATGTAGATAATGAATGGATGTTGTACTGTGCACGTAATAATTATTGTACCATGTATTATAATGGTGCTTCTCGGATTCGGGCCCAGAGTAATGGTATGTATCTGTGGGGAGGAATAGAGACCGGCGGTAATGGAGTATCAGGAAATTATGGAACCCTTCAAGTTAATGGCGGCGGTAAAGGAAATTGGGAAGGATTTAGTATCAATGGTCGAGCAGTCTTTATGCATAGTGGGGGATCTGAAACAGGTATCTATAATGATGTAAATAATGAATGGATCTTATATGCTAATCATAATAGTTATACTTATTTGTATTATAATGGAGGCTGGCAATTAAGAACTCAAAGCAATGGAATCAGATCCAACAACAATGTATATGCAGACAGCAATATGTATGCTTCAGCATTCTACTACAGCTCTGATAGAAGATTAAAAACAAACATCAAGCCAATAGAAGACAGTACAGACAAAATAATGAAGCTTGAAGGAGTTTCATTTAACTGGAAAGAGGATGGCAGAAGAGATATTGGAT
Organism: uncultured Methanosarcinales archaeon; assembly: GCA_964419615.1. GTDB lineage: Archaea > Nanobdellota > Nanobdellia > Woesearchaeales > JAGVZT01 > JAANXH01. The sequence continues at coordinate 3,531 of CAYQPU010000036.1, forward strand.
TGGTTGCTCAGGATGTAGCTAAAGTGTTCCCAGAAGCAGTTGCTCTAAACGATGAAACAGGTTATAATGTATTAGAATATGGCCACTTGGTAGCACCATTAGTTGAGGCAACAAAAGAGCAGCAAGAAGAATTAAATGAACATGATAGGGAAATCAGACAATTGCAAATGGAGTTAAATAAGCTCAAAAAAGAAATTACTCCATTAATTGAAACAACCAAAGAACAACAGCAAAAAATAAACCAACAGGAAAGAGAAATCATGCAACTAAGACTTGAGATTCAAAAAGTGAAAGTTGCTGAAATTTAGTTTTTTTTAGAAATATTTAAATATGATTTTCTTATAATGCTTTATTATGAAAAAATTAGTGATCTTAGTTTTACTAGGAATCTTATTAGTACTATTTAGTCAGCCTGTTCTTTCTGGATGTGGAGCTGCAATTACATGTACTGGAACTGTTTGTAGACTCTATCCTTTCAGTTCAACACATATCAGCCCTCAATGTAGAAAGCTTACCAATACCAATGGTGGATATTCATTATTTATTCCAAATAGAACTAATCTAGAATTCAATTATTTTAGGGTGTTTAGGCCAAGTGGAATTGTTTGGGAGAGTTGTTAGGCTAGGCCATTTGTTATACCTTTAGAAAGCTCTTCCCAATATTCTTTGGCTGTGTTCCATTTATCTTTTTTAAACTTATCAACCCATTTTGCTAAAGTTGTGTTGTCTTGATCTGCTTGCTGTAATCTGTTTAGATTAACGCCTAATTATTTCTTGTATCTCAGCAAGAAAGTTTTTATTTAATTGTATAGCATTTTTTCCTTTCTTAGCATAAACAACAAAGGATTTTTTAATAAGACTATATATGGCTTTTTTAGCATCCCCATATTGATGAGGCATAAAACCAGATTTCATTACCTTCTCCAACCTTATATGTTTCGCTCCATACAAGCTTCTTGAATGCATTACCTTTAATATTGCTATTTCAAACTCCTTTAGACCTGCCATTGAAACTATCTTTAAAGAGATAGTCATATAAATCTATCTTTGGTTTGTGTCTAACATTAGTTATTTTCCAACCAACATTGGTTAAATGTAGAAAGACTTAAATATAGTTTATGATTTATTATAGCCATGGCAAGTTTAAACGATGAAATGGGAAAATCTGTATTTTTAGAAACTTTTGGAGAGTCTCCAATAAATAGAATCTTAGACTTTTTGATAGTATTTGATAACTTTGACTACTCTATGACCGATATAGCCATGAAAGCAGGAATTAGTTATTCCACTTTAAAAACATTAATCAAAGAATTATTGGAAAAAGGTTTGATTGTTCAAAGTAGGATTAGTGGTAAATCACCCATGTATAAATTAAACAAAGATAATCCTTTAGTGAAAAAATTTGTAGAGTTTTATTGGAATGTAACAGATGAAGCTGTTAGTAAAGAAGTAAAAAAGAAGGAAATAACTGTTTCACAATGACCTCCTTCCCATACTAAACAAGCTGAGGTATATGGTAGAATCAGTTCACAATCCAGCTGAAATTCCTTCAGAAAGCTGTTCCCAATATTCTCTAGCTGCACTCCATTTATCTTTTTTAAATTTCTCCACCCATTTTGCTAAAGTTGTGTTGTTTGGGTCTGCTTGCTGTAATCTGTTTAGATAAGTTACAATAACATCCACAACTCGTTCAGACTCCCAGAAAACAGATTGGTTATGCACTTTATCAATTAAACTAGCCAACTCTTTATGGTGTTCATAATAATCTATGTTTTGATCAAACAAACCATTTACAATATCTTGAATTACCTTTTCAACCCATTTTCTGTGAAATCTGCAAATACCAGTATTATCACTATAAAGTTCCTTTATCATCCTATCTGATGAACTCTTGCCAAGCTCAAAAGGTTCTTTAAATCCTGCTGAGTAATCCTCAAAATACTTGCCTTGAATAGGCATAGGCGCAAAAAACGCAGGCACCCAATATTGATTTGGAGCCATGCATCCTTCTTTAGAATGCGGTGTAAACAAAGCCCTGTTAATTGTATTTGTTCCATATTTTTCATCCAAAATCTTAGCAGCCTTCCTTATACCATGCCTAAAGATCTCACCCTTTTCAGTAAAAAACATATTTGTAATCTCTAGAACACACTCTGCATTATGCATAGAATCCTCAGGATTGTTAAAATTATCAAGGTCCCATTTTGGCACTAACTTCAGACCAAAATCTTCCTTTGGAATAATTTGTTTGTAAACAAGCTCCATAATCCAAGAAATAATATTCCCCGCTTGAATAGCATCAAAACCCATTGCATCAACCAAATGATTGGTTTGTTCTGCACCTCTCTGGTCAAAAATACCACAATTTGGGCCCAGAGCTTCATAAGGTTCATAATCTTTTTTATATTTGCCTCTCATTTTCTTGCAAACAGCAGGACAAGCTTCCCCGCAGTTCTTCCAAGACTTTGTTTTAATAGTCTCGTCATTAAACTGTTTGAGATAATGTTTCTGCACAAGTTTGTTATAAATTTCAAGCCTTTTGGCATTATCCATATAGACAGAAGTCCAATTCATGTACAAAAGCCAATCTTTTAATTTTGATAAATTAACACCAAAAGTTCCCCCAGATTCAAAAGCTTCATCATACCTGTACTTTTTTGTTGCATCCATGGCAGCCTGCATCATCTTTTGACCTGTTCCTTTAACAAAAATATCATTAATCTGCTGAATCTTTCTTAGTGAATCATCATGATAATCACCACCATAAACAATAGCAACAATATTGTGCTGCTGAACTAGTTTTGAGCCCAAACCACCACGACCTGCCCAGCAATCTACACCAGTTAACTGCCCTTTGCATAAAACAGAGGATCCTAATGCTCCAATATCAGTATGCTTTGCAGCAGGTCCAGCAGCAATCACTCTACATGAATCACAAACATTCTTTGCATGGCACTCATTACAATGATCTAAAGCATATTGTTGCAAAGCATAAACACCTTTATTCCCATCAAAACCTTTCCAAACCTTGTCAACATCAACAGGCTCGAAATTAACTTTTAACTCACCACCAAAATTACTCAACCTTAAAATGCAAGGTTCTCTAAAAGAATTTTTAATAGCAACATAATTCAAACCCAATTTAACAAATTTTAAACCAGCCCCTCCCATAGTAGAAATGTAAAATGTCTTCCAAATTGGACTAATTCCACTAAAAATCAACCTATGTGTGCCTGGAATTGGAGAACCAGCAAGAACTCCAACACCAAAACAAAAATAATCCTGCTTTTGGTTCATATGAAAACCAAAATCAACAGGCCCAATAATTCTTTTATCTCTAACCTTCTTAACATCCCATGTCTCAGATGCTGCATCAATCACAAGTGCTTTTTGTTCTATCATGTAAATTGTATTAATTCTTGTATTATATAAAATTTATCTTTAGTGGATAATTGTATTGTATTGATCTCTCATATCTCTATACATAGAATATGCCCAATACTCTCCACTGCTTTTTGGATATGTATATCCTTTACTAGTAAGTCTTCTATAAAACTCAAATTCCCTAAAAAATGCCCAACTTTCCTCTAATTCAACAGCTCCATCATGAATCCCATAATAATGATAGCTCCATTCATTACTGTTTGCTCTACTCAAATGTTCAGTTTCGTGAACAATTGTACCAGCAAGTTCATATACATCATACTCAAATGCAGCGTCAAATAAGCCTATATGACCTACCTCTGCCTCAGCAAGTGCAGCTGCTTTACCCCCAGGTTCACCATAGGAAAGACCCTGTGGAAATATCAAATCATGATGATATTCAGTCCAATATTCAATTGAAGTTGCCCCAGCAATAAATTCATCATAGATGTATGGATCAACTTGATGCACAATTTCCAATGCTTGTTTTAACTTAAACATTTTCTTTGAATCAGCAGACAATCTTGGTCCGTACAGGCCTTTTATCTGAGAAATTTCAGAATTTATTTGAGATGGTAAACTATTAGTAATATCAATATCCATTCTTCCATCTCCAGAAAGAATGCCCTTTAGTCCGAAAATCTTCTGTCTTGTGCTTAGGTCAAGATTATTCATCGCCCTTAACTCAAATGGGTCTATGCCAAACTTGAACCCCTGGTTATCCACTATAACAACACCGTGTTTGTAAACACCCATAACCTCCCAAGCCTCACCAGACGAATCTCCAATATAAACAAGATCTCCTTTAGGAATATTAAGCACATGTTCATACCCTCTTTTTACTAGGAAATTTTCATTTGATCTCCAGATTGTTTCAATATTCACGAAAACAGGTGCTGAATCTTTAGTAGTTTGTTTTGGTCTCTTAACTAACACTCCTGGTTCATTATATTGCATATGTACGTTAACTATACTTGCAGAAGTTGCACTAGTCCATATAGCTACTTCCTGTCCTAGAAGAAATACCGGACACTTAGACGCTCTTGCACAATATGCTAATGGCTTTGATGAGAATGCTTCTTGTGCATGAGCTAATTCAACACTATCTTCAACAGCAATTACCTTTTTCTGTGATTCAATCTCACTTTCTTTCAAAATTGTTCCGTCTTCAAAGTCAATTGCAGAAATATCAATACCTTCATTGTATAACAAAACCTTGCCTTCTTTATTTTCAATTAAGAAAACATCATCAGCTATTTGTTTTGCACCACCTATTTCATTAATTTTTATGGTGTCCAATTGTCCTTTGTACTCATAAACAGATAGCAAATCTCCATTGTAATCAAATTTTATATCTGTTTTTAAATTAACTAAATCATAAGAATCAATACCTGTCAAAGCCATCATAAATATCTCCAGAGCAGGATGCACCTGCCCGGCTAATTCTTCTACTCCCTCTTCAATTACTACCGAAAAACCTTTTAAGAAGACTTGCATGATAGCATTATCACTAGCACCCAATATAAATGAACTAAACTTTGCACTAGCACCCATCACTGCTCTACCCCAAGCAAACTTTGATAAAACAGCGGCTCCGCCTTTTGCAATAGCACCATAAAATACCCACTGTGCAGGATTAGCCAAAGACACAACAACATCTCTAAATTGATCATGAACAAACTTATCAAATTGAATTGAGACAGTGCTTGCAACTACATTTTCTCCATTATAAATAACTGAAGTGTCACCAGGAATTTGTTCCAATACAGCCCCTGCAAGATCATAGTATCCTTCATCCTTTAGCCTTAACACATATTCAAGTCTAATCTCATCAGCTTGACTTCCTTCTGATTCAGAAAGATCAATCATTGCATGAATTGTTGGGCTATTAACAAGATACTCACTATTACCATAAACACTACTTTCATAACTGTCAACAAGCACTTCACTTTCAAAGTCTTTTGCTATCTCTTCAACAGGTCTATTAATATCAAAATACAGATCGGCTGCAACTGTGTAATCAGGATTTGGAAAAGTTGGATGGGATGCAAACAAGCAACCTTTCATTTCAACATCTCCTTCTTGATTTCCATGGGCACTACCTCTTAAAATCTTATGGTGCCAGTCATCTTCAGCACAAGTTTTTACCACTCCTCCCCATCTACCAACTCCTATCATATAAGATTCCCTATCTTTACTAACTGAATTAACATCAAGTACTCCTCCATTTAATGTAATCTTTCCTTGATAAGAATCTGTAATCTCTAATTTTTCAAACCATCTTAATTCAATGTCTTGATTGCTAGCTTTTTTATTTTGAAACTCTGCTAGTCTCTTTTGTTTATAACTATCTGCATCCTCTTTAATTTTGCTAATAGCAGTTCTCAAATCAGAAGCTTTTCCTGAGTCAAGATAATGTTTAGCCTGGATTATACTTGCAACTCTCAGCTTAGCACTCATTTCATTATCAAGGTCATCATCTACCTCTAGGTCATCAGTAACAAAGAAAATATTAAATGAATCAATAGCCATATTCAAATAAAGAAATCCTTTTATCAATGGTCCCTTGTTCTCCAAATATTCATTGATATTCTTGGATGAAAAATATGTTTTTGGAGCAAGCTTAGCTTTTTTCTCTTCATACATATATCCACTCATCCTGAGCGCAGAATATAAAACAAGATTGTCATTAGGATCACCAGTTAAAAAATTAAATCCATTTGCCTCAAGCAGCTCCATTCTTATGTTGTTATCATTTTTCATAACCTCTAATTCAGCTATCTGTGCCTCAACCTCATCAGCTTCTAATGAACCCAGTGCAAGAAGAGCGTGTTTTTTTGCCAGTAAAGATTTAAGTGCAATATCAATTTCGTAGTTCTCAAATACCAGTAATTCAACTGCTTCAACTTTATCAAGATCTCGTAAAACCTCTCTAAAACCTTGTTCATCATATTTAATAAAACCTTTTGCTTCAAGAGCACCAGCTTTTGAATCATATTCAGATCTTATTTGTTCAACCTCTGTTATGTACTGTAAATTTAGTCTACTATTCTCATGATAGGAGTCAAAAAAAGGATCATAAACAACAGCATTATTTGAAGGATTATTATAGGCTGGTTGTTTTCTTAATGCATCAATCAATCCTTTATATCTTGTTTCTAATTGGGCAAATAAGTTATTATCTATTTCTTCAATCTTTTTAAGTTGAATTGCTGCTTGTACCCAGTCTCCCTTATCCATATTATCATAAAGTTGGTTAAGCATATTGTTGGATTCTTCAGTTACAGTATATTGGTCAGTACCAATCAAATCTTTTGTTTGATCTTTTCTGGTGGCAACTGGACCACTACACCCAACAATTAATAATATTAAAAATAAAGCAATTATTCTTTTCATTTTTTCACCGCCGCAAAAAAGTACATTGAAGGTTCCAAATCAATATTTGTATCTCTAAATAAATATATTGTTCTCTTATCATCATAAGGCATAATAACACTTTCCACATCAAAAGAATCAAAAAGAGTAATATCAACCAAACCATCATACAATAGTAATTCTTCATTTACTTCTTTTGCATAACCATAATTTTTTCCCAATCTAATTGGAATCAATGTTTGAAAATCCTCAACAGTCATACTCGAACTCCCTTGCTTAATCGTAACAGGGTATTCTAAATGAATAGTCACATCATTTTCTCCAATTAATGTATCAGCGTGCATAACTCCTGAATCAATATCCACACCAGGAAATCCTTGAAAATTTCTAATACAAATAAACAAAGTCTCTTCAATATACTTAGAAATCTCATTTTGTACTTTCCCTTTACTTGGCATCTTATCAGCATCAAAATAATAATAATAAGCAATAGTAGCCTTTGTTGACCTAAATGTTTCGGGAGGAGGATCAATATAACCTCCAGTTAATCCAACATAATAAACCGCAGGAACAGCGCTATCATACAAACACTGTTCAACATACATCTTAACTTTTTGGCCATAAGTTGATAACTCCAGGCTATTTTTCTTAATAACTTCAACATCAGACTGATTTTGGAATAATACAAACAAAAAGAAAAATAAGAAAAGAGCAATTACAGCTACAATTAGAAAAATTGTAATATCTCCTTTCTTTTTTAGCAATTGATTCATTTTAAATATTATACCCTGTTAAAAAATACCCTCCTGTTTCAACACAAAAATCTCTATAAACATCAAAAACATCCTTAACATACTTGGAACCTCTCTTATGATCTCCATGCTCATCACAACATTCTGTAGGTGAAGAGCAATCTGAAAACTGTGCATAGTGATCCTGACAAGCAAGTTCCATAGCTTGAGATGGTGAATCTGAATAATGATCAATAGCAGACCTTGCCATATTAATTCCATTGCCATGTTTAAACAAAGCAAATGATCTAATCAGTTTTGTATCTGAACTTGTAGGAAGCAATAGTAATACCTCATTATAATCAGCTTCAAGTTCATCAATTAATACATTAACATCACCAACATTTGAATCACACATTTCTTTTGAAAGCAATAAAGATTTGAAAAGATATTGATCAAAGCCAATTGCCAATAATCTTGGATTTGCACTAACCAACACATCAAACTTATCACAACTTGCAAGATTTGAAGAACCAACATCAATAGTATCCAAATCCTTACAATCACTTAGAAAATCATAATTATCAATATGATACTTTTGTTTCAGAATTATTTCATGATAAGCTGTTTCGACTCTTACTTTTTTTTCCAGGGGCTGCTCAGGAATTGTTGGGGGGTCAAAACGATCACTAATATGTTCTCCAATAACTTGGACAACCTCTTCATATCTTGGACTTCTAAAACAGCCCTGTATTAACATTATTAAAACTAGAACAAGCATCATTCTCTTTTTTAACATAATTTTATTTTTAACATTCAATATATAAATATTTTACTAGTGTTTTTACTCTTAAACTTAGATTGTTGATTATCAACACTATTTTCATTATCTTATATGTGGTCTATGTATGTTGATTATCAACACCAAAACATTTAAATAGCCTTTCTGTTGATAATAAACAAAACTGTTTTAAGAAATAATGAAAAAAGGGGCTAACATAGAAAGAACAGGCAGAGAAGTAGCTCTAATTACATATTCTTTAACAAATTTATCACATTCAGACAAAACAAGATTTGGATATGCACTTAAAGGAAGAGATGGAAAAAGTGGCATATCAAATTTAATCAATGGAGAGCCAGTTGGCAGAAACAATATTCTGATTCCCTATAACAAACTTCACGAGATCATTGAATTCTTCTTGACTTGGAAAGTCAAATACACAGTTAGGAGGTTTATTGAACTAGAATGACTACTGATAAAAAGCTTGGCAATAATATTGTAATAATTCTAGCCATAGTCTTTGCATTAGTTAGTCTAACTAGTAATCTTATGATCTTTATGTCAACTGGTGAACCAAAATCAATTGGCGCAGCAACACTTAGAACAACGATTGGATCAGCATCAGTAACGATTATTGGAAATGATCCAATAGCTTTGGTTACATATCCAAATGGTTGTGAGGTCTTAAGTGGAATTGAAACAGTAGCAGCAACAATATGGGATCAGGATTCAAACTGGACTATTAGAAATGGAACATTCTATTATTCAAACACCACAAACTTGAATGATGAATTTAATAAAAGTAATCTAACTGGGTACTACTACATTGGAACTCAATTTTATGATGACAATGAAATATATTCACAACCTTGGAACACCTCACAAGCAAGCGAGGGAATATATCACACAGCAACAGTCATAGGATATGACTATAACATCAGATGGAGTTATAACAGATCAGACAATTACTTTGCAATAAACAACATAGACGAAGAACCAGACTGGGAAGAATTCAAATACCCAACTTCAACAAACTTAACAGCTCTTTCAAATACATCAGTGTTAGGTGAATGGACAACAGTTGAAAACTTAACCTTGGGTAATTCATATGGTTTAATTAACCTTTCAAACACAACAATAAACATAGACAATCTGAACTTATCACGTTATTTTGAAATTGACTACCGCACAATTTCGCTTAACACATCAATCTCTCCATGTATCGAAGATCCAGCATATCTTCACTTTTTAAACACTGGGCTTGTCACTCCAGGTATTTTGAGAAATGGATCTTTATGTCCTTGGCCACAATGTAGAGTTGTTGCGCACTGGCAAAACCAAATAATAGTCTGGGTAAATCAATATTCTGATTATGAAGTCAATGAAACAGCGCCATACAACCTCTCAATATGGGATGTCACAGATAGAGATGGATACAATGCTAATCAAACAAGAAGAAGGGGAGAAATTGCAACATTCTATGCAAATCTAACTCTAGGTAATGAAACATTCACAGACCCAGGAATAAACTGTTGGATGAGATACAATGTAACAGATTACTTTACCAATTGGACAAATGTAACATATTTAGGAATAGACATCTTTGAAGATAACTATACTTTCACTGAAATGGGAATTTACTTTTGGGAAACATTTTGTAACAGCACAAACACTCCATTATACATCTATGCAAATGATACAGTGAATATATCCAACAGACCACCTTTCCTAAGATACATCATACCAAATGTAACAATGGAAGAAGACCGTACATTAATCTTCATTGACCTAGATGATTACTTCACAGATCCAGATGGTGATTCTCTTAATTACACAAACAACTATGTTCCAAACATACAATTTCAAATTAGTAGTGAAAATATTGTAACAATAGTACCTGATCCAAACTGGTTTGGAGAAAGAGTTGTAACATTTATTGCTTCAGATAAATATGGAGCAACCGCAATGAGCAATGAAGTAGGTGTAACTGTTGAAGATGTACCTGAACCAGAGCAATTTACTGGTGGAGGCGGAGGAGGGGGAGGAGGCGGATCCTCGTATGATGATGAATATGAACCTATGGCTGAGTGCTTACAAGATTGGCAATGTGGCAACTGGAGTGATTGTATGTACAGATGGATTGTGGTTAACACAACCGGTAATCAGACAATTAACCTAACTAATTATAACATGAGCTATTACAATCACAGCGAACATGATGGGATTCAAGCAAGAACTTGTGCAGACCTAAGTCATTGTAATTACTGGTGGAACAAGCCAAATGAGACAAAATGGTGTTTTTACCTTCCAAACTGTTATGACAACATACTAAATCAAGATGAAGAAGGTGTTGATTGTGGAGGTTCATGTGGACCATGTGCAACCTGTACAGATGGGATACTAAACCATGGAGAAACAGACATTGACTGTGGAGGGCCATGTCCTTCATGTGGAACGTGTTTTGACGGAGTACAAAATTGTCATGATGGACTATGTGAAGAAGGAACAGATTGTGGTGGATCTTGTCCAGCGTGTGCAGAAATACAAAGACCTTCATTTTGGTACATGTTTATGTGGTTATGGTGGATAATACTTTTAATAATTATACTCTTGATTATCTGGAAATACATCAAACCAAAGATACACAAAAAAATACTAATGTATTTAGCCAAGCGTGAACAAGAAAGAAAGCAAGCAGCAATGCTACCTTGGTTAATTGAATTAAAGAAAAGTACCCTTGAACAACTAAATATAATTTTACAGGAATCAGAAAAAGGAAACATTCCTCTTCTTTCAAGGCAGCTAGTAAAAGTCCTAAGACACTTCTTTAAAGAAATATTTGAAGTAAAATATGAATTCACATTCGAAGAACTTATGACCGAGGTTGCAAAGAGAAACATGCCAAGATTGCTAATTGCAGTTCTGGCAGAATTCCTAAAGCAACTCATCTTATTAGAATATGGGAAGCGCAAAATAACAAAGGAACAACTCCAGTCTAGTGTAGTCAAGGCTAAGCAAATTGTTGAACTAGTAATCAGATATGTACCAATGGACTATCAAACCCGTAAAGCTGAGAAATACAAAGACATTCTACAAATCTACAAGTTAAGCATACAAATCAGAAGATACATATCAAGAAAAGAATTGGATAGAGCTAAGTTTGTTTATTACAAAGTCTTAAACCTTTACAACAAACTATCAAACACAAAAAAAGCTCAAGTATACGAGAACATATCCAAGCTTCAAAAAGATCTAGCAAAGGCATTAAGAGGTGGACAGAATGGATAAACAAGCTAGAAACTTGAAAATTCTGAACACAATATTTATCTTAATATTTTTTGTACTTATGCAAATTGCCTTAGCTTTAGATCCATCATTTGATCCAGAACCTCCAAGTATTTTCAATCTAACAGAAGATGTAAACTTTTATTATGATATTAATGCAACAGATCCAGAAAATGACACCCCTTTTGTGTTTTCTCATGACGCATTATCTTGGGGATTTGAATCATTCTACATGGACAATCTAACAGGTATAATTAACTTTACACCTCCAAACGATGATGTGGGTGAGAACACAATTACATTAATAGTTACAGATGCAGAAGAAGACCAAGACTCTAAATTCATTTATTTTAATGTCTCTAACGTCAATGATCCTCCAAACATCACTTCTTATTCACCAGTCATGCTTAATTTGGATGTTAATGAAAATGATACACCTGGTTACTATTTTGCCTATAATGTATCTGACCCAGATCTTTTGTGGGGAGACTTTGTTAATAACACCTGGATTATGGACGGGGAGAATTACACTACCAATCAATCTTGGTTATACAGTCCTGGATTTTGTGAACCAAGTGGTTTTAACCTAACCTTACAGGTTTGGGATTTGGCAGGCGAAACAAGAACAGTCAACTGGACAGTTACAATCACAAATGTTAATAGACCACCAACATTTAACTGGAGTAATCCAATAGATAACATAACATGGTTTGAAGACAATGATCTACTTGACAACTTTAGCTTGGATGCTCATTTTTACGATGCAGACTATATTGAGTGTAATGATTCAACCAGTGTAAACTATACCCTTGCAGGAAATCAGAATATCACAATCAACATCTCAAACTCAACACCCTACTGGGTAAGCCTTTATCCAGATCTAAACTGGTATGGTCTTGAAATAGTCAATTTTTCCTTGTCAGACGGTGAAGCATCTGCATTTAGTAATCCGGTTTATCTTAATGTAACTAATGTTGGTGATTGGCCAATAATAGATCCAATTGAAAATCAGACTGCATTCGGATATGATCCATAAATATTAGAAGTTAATGCCACAGACAATGATGCCGAGCAAATATGGTACTTTGACAACACCACTCTATTCAAT
>CAYQPU010000037.1:0-11480 GCA_964419615.1 uncultured Methanosarcinales archaeon
CTTATATTTAAATCTTTCGTTTTTGTAACTACTAATGGGTGGTTAGGTTTTCTTTTTCTTTGAAAAAAACTCTGTTCCAAGCATAACCAATGCACTCACACTAACATAACTATCTGCAAAATTAAAAACAGGCCAGAATCTAAAATCAATAAAATCCGTAACAAAGCCCAAAAAAATTCTATCGATTAAATTACCAACAATTCCTATTAAAATAAACACCATCAATACTTTTGAAAGTTTTGTGTCAGCAAGCTTGTCCCAAAAATAAATCAAAGCTCCTAGCATCATAATTCCTAGCCAGATAAAGATCCAAACCTGACCTTGAAACATTCCTGCAAATCCTCCTTTATTTTGAACATAAGTAATATGAAAAATATTCTTAAGAAAAGGTATAGACTGACCAAGAATCATCTTCCTAACAAAGAACTTACTAACTTGATCTAGAATCAATAGCAAAACTCCCAGTATCCACAGCTTTTTCATAGTGACTTAAGCTTACCTGTTACTTTATCAATTAATTCTTCTCTATCAGGTCCAATGCAAACGCAAGTAATAGTCCCTGCCTTAACAACAGTCTTACCTGCATCTCTAATAATTGCAGTATTTAATCTTAGTTTTGCTGCATCCTCAGCAAGCTCCAAAAGTTCATCCTTACCTTTAATCTTAAGAACAATCTTTTTTGCACCTTGTCTTCTCCACCTGTGAACTTTTAATCTGTTTGCATTAAGTGCAGCATCAACACTAGCATGAGCAACCTGCGCAGCTAACTTTCCTTTTGGTAATTTTAAATCAGACCGAACAACAATAACTTGTTTCATATCAAATCCAGAATAATTAGAGTTTATATAGGTTTTCATAATTGATTTCAAACCTTTTCATAATTCAATATGACCATTAAGAACAATACCATTCAAAATATTATCTCTTAAATTAGTCTCAATTTTTCGGAAATCCTGAAAAAATAATAAATTAATTTTTCTCTTGAACAAAATCTCAAATTCACTGATTTGAACATCAGCCTCTTTCATTCCAATCACAGCAATATCAACATCAGACTCCGGAACAAAAGTATCTTCACCAAAAGCAAAGCTTCCAAAAACAACAACAGTTGTTCCTGGAAACTTGTCTGAAACAAATTCAACAAAACCAGACTCATACAACTGCTGCAAATTCTCAATACGTTTCATATTAATGACTTTTAGATTGTTTCTGTTTAAACTCACCCTGAGCAAGAACTCTCTATTGATCTTAACCAAATCTAACCTCTCAAATTTTCTAATCACCTTTGAAACTCCAGTGGCAGATACATTAAGTTCTCTGGCAATCGCTCTAATATGAAACTCCTTCCCAGCATGTATGCACAAAAACCTAAACACAATTTGTTCTTGTTTTGTAAACTTTTGTTTGTAAATGTCCATTTTAATTTACAAGATTATTAACTAATTAATAAATATTTTGGAATTTTAGTAGAAAAATTAATATTAAAAACAATATCACATATTTTGATGAAACTAATTAAAATCCCAGCTAAAAACGCACTTGGAAAAACCCAAGGCTCAGAACTTGCACCCGATAATATAATCGAAGTTCTAAAAACAATGGGAGCAAACGAGCAGGGAAACAAACCAGACTTTCAAGTGGATCGAATCCAAGTTGGAAATAATCCAGAACAAAACAATAGTCTCATATATGAATATTTAACACAAAATGAAGATTTGCCAGTCATCCTTGGAGGAGATCACTCGATAACATACCCTTGCTTTAAGGCATTCTCTAAAAAATTCGATAATCCTGGCCTTGTGGTATTTGATGCTCATCCAGATGTTGTTAACAACTTCAAGCCTCCAACTCACGAAGACTATCTAAAAGTCTTGATCGAAGAAAAACACGTAAAACCCGAAAACATAGTTCTTGTTGGCCTTCGAGCTTGGGACAAAAAAGAATATTGGTATTTAAAAAACAATAAAATCAAAAACTTCCCAATGCAAAAAATCTCAAAAGATGGTAAAGAAGATGTTTGTGATGTAGTAATGTCAGTTGCAAAATCATTTGGAGCTTGTTATTTATCCATAGACATAGATGCCATAGATCCAAGCTTTGCGCCAGGAACAGGTTACAGAGAGCCAGGTGGCCTAACTAGCAGAGAGCTTCTTTACTTCATACAAAGGCTAAAACTCCTAAAAAACATCAAAGCATGGGATCTAGTTGAAATAAATCCAGAAAAAGATGTGAATGAGATGACAGTTAGGTTAGGGGCAAAGATTGTAAATGAGATTCTTTAAATCAAAAAGTTTAAAACCAACAATAGTTTTTAGATTTGTGAGGTGTAAATTATGACAAAGAAAAAAGAAGAAGATCTCCAATCAAAAGTTGCAACTGCTTATGAATCGACATCGTTATACATAACTAAGCAAGGTGCTGAGTGGCAAGCAATAATAACCGGTGTTTTATTAGATCATGATTGGAAGATAACTGATGATAACATTGATAAAATAACAAAAAGCTTGTATGATAGTTTCATAGAAAAAATTAAAAAAGACCTAAAGCTTAAAAAAGGAGTTGATCTTGATGAAGACGTTCTTGCTGATATGGTATATGATAATACGCGTATGACTGTTGATCAAATAAAAAGAATTATTCAGGCAGGAAAAGATAAACCTGGAGGAGTAAAACAAGTTTTCCAAGATCTTTCATCAAAACTAGGTGATGCACTGAATCGAGATCAGCAAGACCAATGGGGGAAATTTGGTGTTAAATATGGTCATGATGAGAAGCATAGGGAAGCGCTTTTTGGATATTGGGGTATTAAAGCTAATACCAAAATCATGAATACAGGTAACATTGGAAATTATGGGTTTATGAAACACAACAGAAGGTTATCTGCATCAGAAGATTTAGAGGATGAGCACAGACCAGATTATGTAGCTTAAATTCATTCAAATATACTACTCTGGAGTGATTAAAAACCGAAAGATTTATATACTCATAAATCTAGTTATATACTATGGCTAATATAGGCTTTATTGCAGATTCTCATGGAGACAATAGAAACATAGAACTAATTACAAAAGCCTTTAAATTATTAAATATTGATGATGTGGTTCACCTTGGTGATCACTCTCTTAAACATATGTCTGATTACAGCCTTTCTGAAGTTCAAAAAGCTCAAGCATTAAGAGATCAAATCCAAAAAGAAACAAAACTAAGAGAAGATGTAAAAGCTGGTTTAATTAGTAAAAGACAATTAGAACAAATTGTACATTGGTATGATCATGGTGTTGATGTTTCTGCAATGGTTGCTGAAGCTGAAGGTAATGAACTTGTCTCACAATTAAGTCAATTTGGGAATTACACAATTCTATCTGGTAATCATGATCACAAAAGTCTTGAGAAAATAGCAGGTGATGCTTTTCTTAACGGTAGTATGAAAAACATTGGTCCTGGTATAAAGGCCTTAGGATTATCAGGTGGTGGTTCACCACCTAACACTGCAGTTACAGAACAAATCATGGCTGATGATCCCAACAGACAAGGTGAAGCATATGTTAACTGGCAAAACTTTGTTAAGCCAGAGATGGATGCAAAGATTGTTATTTCACATATTCAACCCACTGATGGTAAACACAATGTTGTTGATATTGCTGCCCACAGACTTGAATCATTAATACTAAGAAGGGGACAAGCTGGAATGCCTGTGCCAGAGTTTTATTTTCATGGTCATCAACATGGTCCAAGTTCAGTAACATACAGAGAACACCTAGGACCAAATGGAGCAATCCAGATCAAGGCTGGTTGTTCATCAAGATTCCACAATAGTGGAGACGCTTCATTTATCACAGCTCAAATTGATGAGGGATCCAATGTTCAACTGGTCACAAGATACCGAATTGATTTCTTAGGAACAGTATGGAAAGACAGAGAATACAAAATAAATATGGATGCTGCTGAAAAAGTTGAAGAAATTGAATTTGAAAAAAATGCATCAACTACAGTTATTAAAGGTCAAACAATTGATAATTTTGTTGATAATTTTAAAAATTTATCTTTAGACAAACATGAACCAATAACAAGAGAAAGACTTGACCTAAACTACAATGCAATCAGAGAGCCTCACTCAGATTTGAGTGAGAATCAAGCAAGAACTCTTGACCATACAATAAGAACTAACATTACTAAAGTAAGATACGCCATGGAAGAGATTGACTTTGAATTGAGAACTGCTTTTGCAAATGCAAGAACAAGATTACATGGAGATGAAAATCAATTTGATTTTGTTGAATTAATAGAAGAAGAATTACTAAAGTTAGTATGCGAATCAAATGGTATAGACTATGATGCAATAAATGAAAGTAGATTTGCAGACAACATCAGATTTGGTTTATTGCCACAATTTACAGGTCTAGATTATAGTTCACTAGTAAGTTCACTTGAACATGCAGATTTTGAAGATCTAGAATGGGAATCAAAACCAATTCAAGATAGTAAGAACGCTTACTGGAACAATAAAGTAGAAAGGATATTGTATGGTGTTAGTGGCCCTGACTTTAGAGCAATGGCAAACTTATATGTCCCAGATGCACTTGAGCCAGTAGGAAATCCAACTGAACAAGACTCAAGAGGATTGTGGATACAATTCTTCCAAAAAGGATTAATAGACACTGAGACTGCAGTAGACACAAATTTTTATGAATTCAAAGAAGGATACCAGGCAAATCCAATGTCAGATGAGGAGATAACAGATATGTTTGGAACTTTAGATGATGTGATTGACACCCCTGAGATAAATCAGATGATAGACAGTATGAGAAATGCAATAAGAAATGGCACTCAGGTTTTCAAAGATGAAGAAGGAGAATTCTTAATTAGTGCAAAAGGTGACAGAGTTCCACTCGATGAAGCAGTAACTCAAGGATTAGACTACCAAGCACGAGATTTCAATAATTATATGGGCGAAAATATAAGACGTGGAGCTATGCCGGTTGTTAGTGAAAATGGAGAAGAATTCGCATATCTCGACAAGGAATTAAAAGTTAGGGTAGATAGAGAAGCATTTGGTTTACAAGATGGAGATTATGTATCCATGCCCTCAAATAATAATTACCAAATTCCAGAACAAGCACCAGATCTAGACTTAATGGAAGATGTACAACCTGATCTTGGATTCTAAATCCTAACTACTTTCCCATCTATAGCAATTTTTGGATTTCTAAACACTTGATCTAAATGAATAGCAGCATACACTGTCCCACCAAACCAATGATTAGAACCAATAGCAACATGAGCAGTACCTCTAACTTTCTCGTCTATAATCATAGAACCAGATATCTTAGCATTAGGATTTAAGCCAATCCCAACCTCACCAATCCTTCTAATACCCCAATCATGTCTAGCTGTTTTTTCAGTCCAATCAATGCTCTCTTGCAATAACTGAGCTTCCTTACCTCCAGCTATCTTTACAACTTCACCTTTCTTAATAGTTAAAGTAATAGGCTTTTTAATCAAAGCAGTTGAATGTCTATTTCTAGAACTTGCATCAACAACAACAGTACCTTCAACCTTTTTCTTTGCAGGTGCAACAAACACTTCACCAGCAGGCAAATTACCACCTAAACCATGCTCATGATAATAACCATCAGAAGCAACAGCCCTACAACCAGAAATACCAACCCTTAAATCAGTCCCAGCTTTAGTTGTGATCTGCAACACATTTCCAAAATCAATAAGTTTCTTTATTCTCTGATGATCAGCCTTCAAACTTTTCTGATCAACAGTAATAGCATCTATTAACCTGTCAATCTTAGAAGTTCTCAAAGAACCTAACGAAGGAGTTGTAGCATACCTTAATCTTCTTTCTTTACAAAACCTCTTATAAGACTTACCAGAAGCAAACAACTCTCCTAAGCGACCACTAACACTAACAACTAAAGCAGAACCGGGTCTAATATTCTCAATAGCACTTCTAACTTCCTGGCTAGCAAACTCGCCTCTTTTCTTTGGATTTTGCATAACAAGCCTTGCATTAATCCTTAAACTACGAGCAGCAAGAAAACATGCACCCGCATAAATCGGAGCAATTCTCAGTTTATCTAGCCCAGTATCACCAACAATCAAAACATCAGTATTAGTTGCATTCATACCCTCTGTAAAAACATGTCTTAAGACTCTAGAGTACTTAACACACTTGTTAAACAACCTCTTTTTCTTAAGCCATATGAAACTCTCTACAGAATCCACATTAATTGATTTGACATAGGGGTTAATAAAAGTTTTTATTAAGAAGAATTTGTATAACTATTCTTTAATTTCAAAATCCATTTCTTGACAAGCATAATAAGATCCTTGATGCCACTGCGTTAAAACTTCCGCCACATCAGCAATATCCATACTGCTTTCAAGTGGATTTAAGCCAACCTGAAGTGTGTGGATCAAAAATATGTTTTCTTCATCGGGATCATCTGTAGACATAATAACTGAAATATACTTTTGTGTTAGGTCAAAGTCACCATGATCAATATCTATTGAATCAAAATAATCTTCGGGATCATAAGATGAAGCTATCCAACCAATCTTATCCTGAAATACATAAGCTTGTACAAAGAACTCACTATCTAAGATTGTTGCATCCATTTGTTTTCACCTGTATTATCTCAGAATAATGCTCCATAAAAACAAGAAAACAAATGGATGAATAAAAATCAAAATTTAAATTGTGGAACTCCATCATTCCAAGCTTCAGCAAGATTATTTTGTTCTATGTATTGTAAAGCCCGATCAACCAAATCAAGTTCACTTCTAAGATGAGCTAGCCCATCATATTTGCTACCATCTGGTTGAATCATTGGTATACTCGTAGTAAAATACTCTAACATTTCTGGGCTTGTTAATGATTCTTCATATTCTTTTAGTTTTACAACCAATGTTTCTCCATCAGGTACATTAAACATTTTACTCATTGATGAACAATATAGCAAAACTTCCGGTATAGGAATTAGTCCTGGATTTTGTGTACTATTCATGTGTGTTGAACATGAAGGTTCATAAGGGCCATCAGCAGCAGCAAAAGCAGGTCCCAAATCTCTTGCATATCTATTTGGAGTAACAAATGCAGATTGACAAACCTCTGGATAACCCATTCTTAGGTTTAATCCTCCTCCAATATCTATCTCTAAATATGGCAGAGCTGCATCAGCATTAAGACCTTCCACTCTTAGTGCTTCTTCAAGTGTTTGATATATCTCTTCTATTTCTGGATCTAAATCTCCTCCCCCTAAGTTCAATACAAAAATAGTTATCTCTCCATCAATACTAACATCATCAACTTCAGTTCTTCTTGCAGCTAAAAACCTATCTCTCATAACAAGAGCAAACATTGAAATTGGATCTGGAATCATTTTTATTCACCTTTACAATTTATGTAATAAAGGGAATCAATATTAGAATATAAACATATCTTAATCAAAACAGTAAAATTATTATAATACTTAACTTTAACTTAAGTAAAATGCCACTTCCATCAAAAGAAGAACGAGTTTTAGAGCTGTTCTTTAATGAGCCCTCAAAACACTGGCACTTCAAATATATTGTGAAAACTGCAAAAATTAGTGAGCCAGCAGCAAACAAATGGCTAAAAAAATTCCTTAAGCAAAAATTGATAAAAAGGATAAAACCAAAAGGAAAGATGCCATATTTCCAAGGGGATTATCCTCATGATAACTACTGCAATGCAAAGAAAATCTATGCACTAAACAAGATGCACAAATCTGGTCTTCTTACAGAACTTCAAAGTCTCAAAAAAGCAAAAACAGTAATAATTTTTGGAAGCTATATACGCTCTGATTGGCACACTGACAGTGATATAGATGTGTTTATTTATGGAGATCCAGAAATTACCTTTTTTGAAGGGTATTGGTCTGGTCTCGGATTCAAAGGTAGAGCTCGGAGGATTTCCGTGCATTCTTACCCAACACTTAAAAAAATTAGAGACATTCAATCAGGACTTATGAAAAATGTTGTCAAAGGGTATTTTGTAAAAGGAAATATCTATGACATAGCTGATGTGGATGTATGAAAAGAATAAAACCATTGGATGAAGTATACAAACAATGTGTAAAACAAGGATTATTAATTAGTAAAAAAGAAGCAAATTATGATAAAGCTAAAACTCTGCAGGGATTAGCTAAATTTAATTATGAGTCTTCACTAAAAATAACATTGATTCTTGAAAATAGTAAAAACTATGGAATGCTATGGAGCATTAATTATGAAATAATCAGACAACTAGTTCAGGGATTGTTAGTGTTTGATAATATCAAATCAAGAAATCACCAATGTCTATTGGCTTATATGTGCAAGAACTATAGAATATATGGAATTGACTGGAAAATAATTGAAACAATGCGACAATTAAGAAATAAATCGCACTATGAAGGAAAATTAATTAATGTTGAATCTTGGAATGAATACAAACCAAAATTTAGTCAGTATATTAACCGTTTGATGGAATTATTGATTCAAAAGCTCAGCTCCTCTTAATCTTCTTCTCTATCTCCTCAAAATTCCTAAACCTTTTCTCCCAATCCTTAAACTCTCGAGTATGATGATAACTCCGACCATTCTTATGCTTAAACTTCAGCTTTTTATGAAGCAGCTCATGATAAAGCACATAATCAATCAACTCAAAATCATTAATCCTATTACTAATAGTAACAGTATCATTAGCAAAAGAATAATGACCCAAAATCCTTTTACCAGTCTTTCCAAAAACCAAATTAGGCATCTCCATCATGCCATCAAAATACTCATCATTAATCTTATCAAAACTCCTCTTAAGCATAGGATCAACATTTGTTTTTTCAACAGAAATATGCAAATTCTGAACAAAACGGTTATACAAATCCATATTCAAAGTATTTCTCTTATCCTTAAACAAACTAACCATAATCTCTTGAATCAAACCAATCTTAATCTCATCATCAACATCTTCCCATTTTCTACTCATCCCAAATTCTAATCTATCTCCAGTCCTCCGACCATTTGCATTATAACCTTTAAACCTTCCAGTATACTTAACATCAACGTTATACTTAAACTCCTTATCAGGATACAATCTCTCAAAAGCTTCTCTTACAAACAACATAGAATTCATAACTCACTTTTCTTTTAATTAGTTTGTGGTTAGAAACTAAACAAACAATTTGCTCTGCACAAAAGGCAAGATCAGCAACAAGTTAAACAATTCACGAGGTGCAGATTGGTGGAAGTTTTGCAAAAGTGATTATTATAGAGAATAAGTGTATCCTTCCAAATAAAATTATTCATAAGTCTCATACCTAAGTATAGCTGCAATCTTGCCAATATCCTTTAACTGAACTCCCTCACGAGTCTCAACAGAAATAATCTCTAGCTTACTTCCAAATTCAATACATACTTCCTCAAACTCCTCAATCTTATCCTCGTTTACAATCTCAGAAATAAGCAACACATCAACTGCACCTAATTTCAAAGCTTTCATAACTTCAGCTTCTCCATAAGCAACTTTGGTTGGCTTTGTTGCTAAAAGTTCAAAAAACTTCTGCATAACAGCTTTTTCACTAGCAACCTCCTCATTTGCAAGCACATCCTGACTTCTGTCAAGCAATTCCTGCAAACCAGAAAGACCAGTATAGGTAATATCCTTGATAGCAATAATCTTTTTCTTAACTTCATTTGTAATAAAATTACCGTCCACAAAATCATGCTTTGTTGGACCAGGACCGCCAATTATAATTCCCTTAACATTAGGATTATCCAAAAACTCATCCTTCATAAGCTCGCCAAGTCTTTTATAAAACTCCTTTGCAGCACCCTCTCTTAGTCGAGCAAATCTTTGAGCTGATTGACCACCAGCACGCGTCTTTCCAGGAACATTGGACTTTTTCTTAGACAAAGGAATAATACTCTTACCTTTAAGCAAAGCAACATTTCCCTCGCGTCGATCCATCACAACCAAACCATAAACCTCTTTTACCTCGAGCATATCTCGCAGCAAATCCAGTGCAAACTCTTTATCACATCTGTAAATTCGAGTATTCAAAGGCTCAGGAGGTTCAATACTAAAAACCTCAATATCCTGTTTACCCGCACGCTCAGAAACATTACCCGCAAAAACAGCTAGCCCATTATTTGGAGTTTTCTTAAACAATCTTAAATGCTGAATCATCCTCTCTAAAGAATCAGTAACATTCTTTCTTGTTCCAGCTGACTTAATATTAGAAGCAGTACCTTGTTCTTGCCCCAAATGACCAATAATCTTAACAAGCTCATAACCAGCAGGAATATAAACTGACACAAGCTCTGTATGCCTACCTCTATAGTGCTCCAGATTCTTAATAAATTTCTTCAGCTCATGCTTTTGTTTTGAGTTTAATGCCATATTCTTGGTTAATTATTGATTGTTTTTAATAGTTTCTTATTGGTTTTTATTATTAAATTTTGCCCGCCATGACACAGACGGTCAGCTTCGCTGCCCTACTCCTCTGACAAGAACCCTCCACTTCACGAGGAAATCCTTGATTTCCTGTGCCCAGAAAAACTTTGTTTTTCTTGGGTGTAGAGGAACCTTGTCAGTTCCGTCTGGTCAGGGTAAAATTTATCCCATGTTATCTAAAGGACTCTTAATATTCTTAATATCTTTATTAGCAACATGTGTATAAACTTGTGTTGTTTGCAGCTGCTTATGTCCAAGTAACTCCTGAATATACCTAATATCAACACCATCTTCTAGTAAATGTGTTGCAAAAGTGTGTCTTAAAGTATGACAACTAGCTTTTTTCTTTATTCCAGTTTTCCTTAATGCAGCTTGAAAAACCTTTTGAACCGATTTAATAGTATATTTACCATTGCGACCCGCAAAAACATATTTTGGGTTACCAGTTAACCTAATATAACTCTCTAGATCCTGCTTGATATTTTCAGGCAACATAACATACCTCTCCTTGTTACCTTTGCCAGTTACCTTAACAAGATCTCTATCAAAATCAACATCTGCAACTTTCAAATTAACAATCTCTGACACTCTTAATCCCATACCATAAAGCACCTTTATTAACAATTGGTGCTTTGGATTGTGAATATTTGACAAAATCAGACTAATCTCCTTTCTAGACAATACTGTAGGCAACTTTTTCTCAAGTTTAGGTCTCTTAACACTAATTGGTTGCTTTTTAACCTCTGAAAAATAAAACTTAATAGCACTCAGAGCCAAATTAACAGTAACCCTGGAATAGCCTTTCTTTAGCATAGAGGCAATATACTCTTTAACATCAACCTCAAGCTGAGGTTTGGTAGTATTAGCTAGAAAATCCTGTATATGATGCATATATGCTTTCTTGGTCTTTTCACTAAAGCCTCTATAATCCATTTCTAATTTAAGCCCATTAAGTTCGCCCATAACTTCTTATTTCCACATTTGATATATAAATGTTTGCAAATAAGAAGTTAAA
>CAYQPU010000038.1:0-10836 GCA_964419615.1 uncultured Methanosarcinales archaeon
TAGGATCTTTAATCTTATCTGGCAAGTAATCAGAGATTACGAAGTTTAGACCATGAGTTGCTAGTGCCTGCTGTTCTGCTCTTACTTTCATTTTTCTTAGGTCATTTAGGGCTTTTTTCCATTTCTTGTGCTGGGCTATAAATGGATCGTTTTTTATTCCGTCTTTGATTCTTTTGATGTCAACGTCTTTTAATGGGTGTGTTGGAAGGTTGTATTTTTTTATGTCATCTGGAGTTATACCAAAGAATTTTGCTTGAGGAACACAAAAGAATTCATTGATGTGGGCTGCATTTCCAGATCCCACTTTTAGTGTTCTATAGATGTTCAACCATCCATATGGGTCACCATCTACAAATGCATAAACTGGTATTTTTGCTGAATCACTTAATCTTCTGATAAATCTTCTACATGCTCTGGTTGGAACTCCTCCCATTGAAACAAGAATGCAATTTGCTTTTTTCCAGTAATTATGTTTGTTTAATCTTTGGAACATACCTGTTGTTTCAATAGCTAGGATGAATTTTGCTTTTGTTTCAAATTTTAGTTCTTCAACAGAGACTGGTACTGAGTATGCACCTGATCCAAATTTAGTACAATCAATTTTGATTTCTTTTCCTGTATCTGAGTCTTTGTCAATTACTGTTAGTTTTCCTGCAATGTCTCCTCCTTTTTCTTCTGGTATAAATCCAAGCTGTTCTCTGTTTACTCTCATCATTGCTTCAATATCATCCATTACTGTGTCTGATTCGGTTTGTTCTTTGAATCTAGCATCTCCCCAGTTTTTGCTAACATAGTAAGTTTCTCTTTTTGTTGCAATATCACTATTTTTAACAATCTCTTTTGAAAAACTCATCATTCTTAGTGTTTGAGCAAAAGTTTTGATAGTGGAGGCAGTTAGAGTTCTTGTTTTTGTTTTTTTATCTAGTTCAAAAAAACCATCCTTTTCATTGTACCGAACATTACTTAGAGATCTGACTGGCATTTCTAGCTGAGGTTTTTGTTTTTTTAGAATACTTTTGTAGACTCTGTTTGAGATATTATTTATCTTTTTTAGAACTGTCATCTTCCCTCCTCCCTATTTTTGCAAATTCTTCATCATATTCTGGGTTATCTTTTACTCCCACAGCTTTTAGTTCACCACGATCATGTTCGAGAATTTCTGCTAGCAGTTTTTCAATTTCTCTTTCTTTTACTTCATCAAGTTCAATTAGTTCTTTTAATGCTTCACCAATGTGAGGTATGTATTTTTTAATAAAATCTCTTTTTTTAAGTTCATCACCGACATTTTTCTTTTTCTTAACATATTTTTGAAGTTTTCTACCTGCTTCTTGCAAAGCTAATTTAACTTCGCTGATGATTTCGGGATAATGAGCTACTGCTTCTTTGCTTTCAGATGTGAATGGTACCCAGACTGAAGAGATGTGCACAAGAATAGTTGCCGGACCAACTGGTAATGCCCCTTTACTTTGGTTAAGACCATATGCTTTCCATTTTGTTTGGAGAACTGATTTGGTTATTGAACAGGCACTTCTTTGATACATTAATGGAACTCTGTTTGCAAATCTCATTAATGTTACTTGCTTATCACCTGTTTGATCTCCACCATAAGCTATTCCTACTTCAACTGCAAAAGGATTTCCCCTATAAACTGAAGGAGAACGTGTTACAGTACAATAAAATTCAGCATTGATTTCTTTTCTAAGTCCCTTTTCTAATAATTCTTCTCCAATTGGACTGATACAATCAGTAGGTGGAGCAATTATTTTTGTTTTTTTAATTGCTTTGATTAATTTTTCAGCATTTTCTCTTGATAATCGCTTAGGACTGTTTTTTGGTAACAGTGCTGCGTTCTCGAATATTTTTTTTGCTGTTCCAGAACCAACACTTGAGAATTCATTTGACAAAAATGATTGTAATGTACGATACTCTGTTACATCAAGCATTTTAATTAGTCTTCCAAGCTCCACACCATAAGGATGGGGAAGGATTTCTACTGGTTTTTTTGGAAGTTTTTTGGTTACTCTTGGAAAAATAAGTTGCTCTGCACTTGGTGATGTGTATATTATTGTTGCATGTGGGTTGACTACTGCAGTATATTTTAAGTAAGAATCAACACTTCTTGGACCTTTTCTATAGGTTGCTTCAAGATCTAGCTCAACTTTTGTTCCGTGATCTTTGTCCCACTCAACAATATCATCCTTGACGATCTTTGGTTTGTTGTTCTTTGTATCAATTACTAGTTCGTAATAATGTGCAGGTGCATCTTTTGATATTTTTGATATAATCTTTGCTGGCCTGCCTGTTGTTAATTGACCATACATTACTGATGCACTTATACCAATCCCTTGCTGACCTCTGCTTTGAGAGAGTTTAAAGAATTTTGACCCATATAATAATTTGGCAAATATTTTTGGGATTTGTTTTTTTACTATTCCAGGACCATTGTCTTCTACAACAACCTTGAATCTATCTTCTCCCATGTCAATTGTTTGGATTTCAATGTCAGGCAGAACACCTGCTTCTTCACAAGCATCAAGGCTATTGTCAACTGCTTCTTTAATTGTTGTTAGTAATGCTTTGCCAGGATTATCAAAACCTAATAAATGTCTGTTTCTGCTAAAAAATTCTGCTATGCTAATATCTCTTTGTGATTTTGCCAGTTCATGTGCAATTGCTCCTTCAGATATTTTTACCACCTAACTCTCTTAGTTTTTGAACTCTCCGACTTTTTTCTAACATCTTGTATACAGTGGAGTGCATGCTTCCTTCAAGGAGCATTTCTATTGCTCTTCTTGCCAGAGCAACATTGACAACCTCACCTATTATTGAAATTGTTTTTCCATACACACTTATATTGGTTTCTGTAAATTCTTCTAGGTTCTTTCTTGATTTACCATCACTACCAATGACTCTGCCTTTTAATCTTTTGATTTGATGAGGATTATTTATGTAGTCTTTAATGTTTAGAATATCAAAACCATAATCTTGTTTTAATAGCAATGTTGCTGTTTCAGGATTAAATCCCCTGCCAATAGCTTTGATGATTTCCTGGGCAAGATACACTTTTACTGTATCTTCTCCCTTAACTAAAACATCTCCTTCTTCAGAATCCACCATAATGTGAGTGCTTGTGCATTCCTCTAGCTTTTTTTTCATGTTACCTTTTGTACCAATCAAAACTGCTATCCTATCTTTAGGAATTTTTAGTCCATGCTGATATTCAACCATGATTCACCACTAATTAGACTGCTCTTTTAAATGTTTTCTCTCTGTTTTACAGCTTACTTAGAAAATGATTTAGGCAGTCTTTACCGCAAAACGATCCTCTTTTTTTAAAATCTCTTCTTCCAAATTTTAGAATAAATTCATCAATATAGTATGGATTAATTTTGATGCCACAAGTTGCACACAGTTTCATATCATTGTGTTCAATGTCTGCTAATTTCTGTTTTACAAGTGTTCTTGTGTGTGATCCACCATTTTCAAGGTCTTTTCTTAATTTCACAAGATCTTCATATTTAACATCATCAATTAGATCTCTAAAACCTTTTTTCATTCTGACCTCTTTTTATATTAGGATACTAAAAGATACACTGATATATAAATTTTAGCATTTTGTAGTGATATCATATTTGAGTAGATTTAAGGAAAATTATTTAAAAAAGAAACAGAATAGAACTTTCTAGGGGGAGAGTTTATGGGAATAAAAAATGAGTTTTTAGAATTCTTAAAAGAGTATAAAATACTTGGATTAGCTATTGCATTTATTATGGGCGCTGCTGCAACAGCTTTAGTTAAGTCTTTAGTTGATAACATAATTATGCCGGTTATAGCTCCAATAATTCCTGGTGGAAATTGGAAAACAGCAACATTAGTGCTAGGTCCAGTTACTTTAGGATGGGGAGCTTTTGTGGCAGAAATTATTAATTTTCTAATAATTGCACTAGTTGTGTTTTTTGTTGCAAAGAAAGTGCTTAAAGAAGAAAAAGTGGCAAAGAAATAGTTTTTAATTTATAATGTTGTTTATTTCTTCTTTTATTCTTTTTTCAAAGTCACCAACTCTTTCTCCTTCAGTTTTCTGCTGGCTTAGCGTTTGCATTAGAGTTATGATTTTTTGCTGTTCTACTTGATTATCCCATCCTTGAATTTTTATTTGACCAGTATTTTCTTTTATTAACATTTTCTCAATTTCATCAACAGAGTTTTCAGTTACCTTTATTGCTTTGAATTCCTTTGAGCTAAGTTTACCAGTGTTTCTTAATACGGAAATAGCTCCCTTTCTTTCCAGCTCTTTTCTAATTGTTTTGAAATCAATATCTGTTGTTTTTCCAGTTATGAGTTCTCCAAATAATCTAACTGTGACAATTGTATGGATGAATTCTTTGTTTTTAATCAATTGTTTTAACTGTGCATTTACTTGTTCACTTGTTTTTTGATTACAGTCATGTTTGATGGAATAAACACTACAAACATTTAGTGGAAAATACCTTACAACTAGACTTGGATCAGTTTCTACAATGAAGAAACCACCTTGCTCCAAATCTTCTAATTCTTTGAATGTGTCAGGAAAAGTTGGACCAGGGTAGATTATTTTCCCATAACTTGGGATATTTTTTTCAATTATTTGATGAATATGGCCACCGGCATAGTAATCAAAGTTTTTTGGGAATTGGCCAAGTGATATTTTTTCTATCTGGTCTAATCCAGGCATATCAATTTCACTTATTGCCGAGTGAAACATGAATATCTTAAAGCCAGATTCTGCCTCAAGTTCTTGTTTGTTTAGTTTATTGTAATCTTGTTTTTCAAGTGATCCTCTTTTGCCATGAATTCCTATGATTTTTGCTTGCTTTTCTTTGGAAAAACTTTTGTTTTCTGTAATGTCATGAACAATGCCAGCTTTGTCTAAAACACTTAGTATAGTTTTTCCACTTGGTGAATAATCATGACTTCCGGCTATTACATAGATATTGATGTTGTGATCTTTTGCTTGTTTTAATTTTTCTACAGCTATTTTTAGACTTTCAATTGCAGGAAGCGCTGTATGAAATAAATCCCCTGAGATGAGGATAAAATCGACTGATTCTTTGATGCAGATGTCTATTGCTCTTTCAAATGCCTTTGTTGAAAGATCCCGAAGTTTAGGATCAGACCAGCTTCCAATGTGACAGTCTGCCATGTGAGCAAATTTCATGCATTTGATAATGTTTTGAGGTATATAAATTTGATGAAACCAATTGAATTATCATTTTAATCCTACTTGTAATTAACAAAAACTTTTTAAGTTCAAAATATCTGCTAGAGTAATATGAAAGCACAAGAGGTTTTGGAGTGGACAAACCACCATATCAAGTTTGTGGATGCATATCATAAGAAAATTAAGGGTATGTCTGAAAACAAAGGTGTTATTTGTGTTAAGTATAAGTCTAATAAAGTTGAGCATTATTATACTACTGTAAGTTTTGAAGATGTTGATCTTGCAAAACTTGGCTCAAATCCTATTGTTGTGCTACCAAATTCAAAACATAATTTTGATTTGCTTGTAAAAAACTGGAAAAATATTTGTAAGAATCCAGATTTGAAATTGGTTTTTTTCAATCCAAATTCAACTCTGCTGAGAAAATGGGTTATTAAACCACATATTCATAATAAGATATGTGATAAAGAATCCTTAAAAAAAGGCCTAAAGGCTATGTTTGGTACTGTTGATATCGTGGATTAGATCTTTTCTGGATTTGTAACAGTTCTTTCTTCTTTAACATTACCAGTGTTTACTGTTCCTTTTTTAGAGATATAGATTATTTCTGTTTGTTTCTTTGCAGCTGTTTGATGCTCAATTCCACGCGGCATGAACAAACATTCCCCTTTTTTTAGACAAAACTCCTCTTCTCGAGTTCTTACAATAAATTCTCCAGAGATTGTTAAAAACATTTCATCTTCATCATCATGATGATGCCATGGAAGCTCGCCCTCACATTTTGCCAACTGAACATTACAGTCATTGAGCTCTCCAATCTTTTTTGGACTCCAGAATTCATTGAATATGGAAAGTTTTTCCGAAATATTGATTTTTTGGATTTTTTTTGTCATTTTATTATTGGGGTGTATGTCAATTATTTAATTTTTTGTTAATTTGACAAGATTTAAAAACAGTTTTTGATTCTATTTTTATATGGCAGATATTAGAAGCCCTATTTGTGTTGTTTTGGGGCATGTGGATCATGGCAAAACCTTGCTTTTAGATAAGATTAGAGGTACTGCTATTCAGAGAGGTGAATCTGGAGGGATTACTCAGGCAATTGGCGCTTCTATTATTCCTATTGATACTTTAAAACAGGTTTGTGGAAAGTTGCTTGACCAATTAAAACTTGAATTAACAATTCCAGGATTATTGTTTATAGATACTCCTGGACACGAGGCATTTACTAGTCTGCGAAAGAGAGGTGGAAGTTTAGCTGATATTGCTATTGTTGTGATTGATCTAAATGAAGGCTTTAAACCTCAAACTCATGAGACTATTAAGATTTTACAGAATTCAAAGACTCCATTTATTGTTGCTGCTAATAAATTGGATTTGCTTTCTGGTTGGCAGGATAAAAGCGGAAAGTTGCTTTCTGATATTAATGATCAATATCCCCAGGTTAAAGAAAAGCTTGATATTAAAATTTATGAGATTGTTGGAAAGCTTGCAGAGTATGGTTTTAATTCTGAGAGATTTGACAGAGTAGATGATTATACAAAAACAGTTGGTATTGTTCCGGTTTCAGCTATGAGTGGAATTGGAGTTCCGGAGTTGTTAATGGTCCTAACTGGCCTATCTCAACGATATCTTAACCAGTGTTTGGAGTGTCAGGTTGAAGGTCCTGCAAGTGGAACAATATTAGAAGTTAAAGAAGAAAAAGGACTAGGTGTTACTGCTGATGTTATTATTTATGATGGTACTTTGAATGTTAATGACTTAATTGTTATTGGTGGTGTTAATGAACCATTGACAACAAAAGTTAGAGCTTTGCTTGTACCAAAACCTTTAGAAGAAATGAGGGATAAGAAGACTAAGTTTCTACATGTTGATAAGATTATTGCAGCAACTGGTGTTAAGATTGTTGCCCCAGATTTGGATAAAGCAGCAGCAGGTATGCCATTAAAAGAGGCTTCTTCAGCTGATCTTGAGGAGATTCAAGAAAAAGTTAGACAAGAGGTTGGAGAGGTTTTAATTGAGACTGATCAGGCTGGAATAGTTGTTAAGGCTGATAATCTTGGATCCTTAGAAGCATTAATTAATTTACTTAAAAAAGAAGAGATTCCTATTAGAAAAGCGTCAATTGGCCAGATTACTAAAAAAGATATTATGGATGTGCAGGCTAATCTGGAGACTGATGCTTTGACTGCAATATTACTGGGGTTTAGTATCAGTATGAATAAAGAAGCTGAGGAATTGGCAGAGGAGTTAGGAATTCCAGTTTTTACTAATACAATTATTTACAAATTAATTGAAGATTACCAAGAATGGATTGAGAAGAAGAAAGCTGCAAAAAAGACGGCTGAGATGATGGGTGTTGTAAAGCCATGCAAGATCAAATTATTAAAAGGATATATTTTTAGACAGAGAAATCCTGCTGTTGTTGGTGTTGAGGTGGTTAGTGGTGTTCTTAAGGTAGGTCAATCATTGATGAAAGACACTGAAGCAATCACTTTTGTTAAAACCATTCAACACGAAAAGAAAAATATTCAAGAAGCTAAAGCCGGTATGCAGGTTGCTGTGTCTCTCGATAAGATTACAATTGGAAGACAGGTTGAAGAAACAGATGTTTTGTATTCTTTTGTTTCAGAGGGAGAATTTAGAACTATGAAAAAGATAAAAGAGAATCTTAGTTCTGCTGAAATTGATCTATTAAAGGAAATTGCTGACAAGATGAGAGAACAAAATTCTATGTGGGGAATATGAAAATCCTAAATACTCGGGATGTTAAGGAAATTATTAAACTTATTGAGAGTCAGTGGGGTGCTAAACTTAAGTTGGATCTAGCTTTTCTGCAAAAAAAGGAAAAGATTTATGTTATAACTAGAGATCTAGGAAATATTGATTATTCTTTGTTAAGAATTAATAATGTTGGTTTGTATTTTGGACAGGTTAGAAATAATGAAATTAGACTTAGTATTGAAGGTTCACAGATTGTTGGTCCATTAGCTAACAAGAATGTTTTAAAGGTCAGTGATCAAGAATTTGAGAGTTGGATTTCTGGTGAGGATTTGGAGGTTAATTCTAAGAATCATGCTTTTGTTTTATTAAAACATAATAATGATTTTGTTGGTTGCGGGAAACATATTGGAAATAAGGTTTTGAATTATGTTCCAAAGGGTAGAAGAGTTCAGTTGGTGTAGACTGGTTGGACCTGGAAGGTTGCTTCATCCAACATTGGTTTATCTTCTTTTTCAACTGGTACTACATAAACACACGGGATTTGATCGTATCTATCCCTGAAATGATTTCTTAATCTTCGGACCAGTTTTCCACTTCCAGTTAATCTGAAATAGTCATTAATATTTACTAGTCGCACTCCCTGTTCTAGTATTTCTTTTAGTATTTTTTTACTTACATAAACATTAACATGGTCGAGGTTTTTTTGTTCTCCAAAAACAGCACGTGGTATTGTTCTTAGCATTTCTGCACCAATGTCTCCACCATAATTCTCCCATAAAGGATATATCTTATTCCAATTATCTCCCGACATCTTCATTAAATCTTTGCTTTTATAGCCTTGAGAAAGTGTCATTATTATTTCTAACTCTGGATCTCTTTCATAATCAGTGATTAAGGTGCCAGATTTGAAATCCTTATCCATGTTTAGACCAACTTGTTCACCAATAACACTGGCAACATAAGGAATAAACGGACTTGCAAGCTGGGCAAATGCTTGCCAATATCTTTTAACAATATTTCTGTTTACTTTTTCTCCAGATCGTTCTTTCATAGAATGATACTGTTGAATGTCTTCAAGAATACTTCCCTCATCAAAGAATAATTCTTCATATGCTTTATGAAGTCTTAGATCGGCAACAAATTCTAAAGATTTTTCCATTCTTACCATTACTCTTGACATTAACCATTTGTCAATATCATCTTCAACAGGAGGTCTTCCTCTTCCAGTTGGACCTAATTCTACAAATAAATCATACACCCATGCAACCCTTTCACCAAAATTTTTCAGGTGACGCTGATCAAATTTAAGATTTTGAGTAGGATTTTCTTTTCCAAGCAAGTAGAGTCTTGCAATATCTGCTGAACTTTTTGTTATACTTAAACCTTGGCTTGCTAATCTTCTAGCTCCACCATTTTCAGCAAGCTCTAATAATTCATCAATAGATACTGCATTTCCAAATGTCTTGCCCATTTTTCTTCCTTGTGTGTCTTGAACAGTTCCATAAGCAAGCAGAGCAGTTTGCATTAAATGTCCTAAATCTAAAGCTGCAATTTGCATATTACTAAATAATGCATGAGCTTCACTATGATCCCATCCCATTATGTTTATCCAGTCTCCAAATCTTGTGTGTAATTCCTGTTTTATTTCTCTAAGTGTTGAAGTGTGGACACTAGTCTTAGTTTGTAATCGTCTTCTTAAATTCAGAGGATTAATATCTAATTCTCTAAGTTGATCATCTGTTCTCAACATATAGTCAAAAAACTCTCCTTCAATCTTATCTGCAGGAAGTCTACCTTCATGAATTGCCTGTGCTATCACATACATAAAGAAGTAACCATTACTATCCATTAACGGACCTATCACAAGAGGGAAATCTGGATCAGAAAATCTGCTTGGTGTTCCAAGTGCGGCAGTATAGTCTCTTTGAACATTTTTTGGCTTTCTACTTGCAAATAAAGAATGGATGCTGTTTTTGTAAGTATGAGGGAGAATTAATGTACCATTTTGTCTTACTAGCGAGCTAGTTAAATCTGCAAGAGTTTGTCCGTTTTCTAATTGGGCATTATATATGATTTTCCATCCTTCAGATAAAACAACCTCTAACTGGTGATTTCTATGACCTGTTACTTTACAATTAACTGGACCTTTGAATTTTCTATCTCCTTTTGGTCCAACAACTTTAATGTGGTCAATGTTAGCTGCCAGGACTTCATCCATATCAGAGGTAATTTCTTTTGTGCTATCACATAAAGAACAATAACCCATCTCAGCCTGGACAAAATCAATAAAACCTTTTTCAAATAAACTATCTACCCACCATTCTGTAAATCTTTGATACCATGGTGTGATTGTTGTTAGAAAAGTTTCATCAAATTGAGATGTATCCACATTATACATGTCCAAATATCCAATTAAACCCATACCAACATAATGTACAAAGTCAAGTGCTGCTTCATGTACAAAGCCTGCCTGTTCTGTTCCTTCTGAATTTGCATAGTCTGCTGCAATATCTTGTATATGAGGCAAAGTTTCTACTAATTTATCTAAATCAGCAGCTTCCCAGTGAAATGCTTCGGAATCACTTGTGCCATAGGCAAGATCTGCTAAAACTGCTTCTACATGACTAAAAGAAGGAAATCCAGTTGGATGCATACCAAATGGGAAAAAAGTATCATAACCTGCTAAATTTGAAACTCTTGATAGAAAATCTTGAATTAACAGCCCTCTAAGGTTGCCTATGTGAATTTTCTTTTTACTAGGCGTAGGATAAGCTGAGATAATTGTTTTATACAGTTTAGCAATAATTTCCTGTAACATTTTAAAAGGTAAATTTTAATGTTATTTAAACCTTACTACTCTTAAATGATAAAATTCACATAAATTAATGTAATTAGATCACATAATGACTATCTAT
>CAYQPU010000039.1:0-10753 GCA_964419615.1 uncultured Methanosarcinales archaeon
ATCTCCCACATATCTTTTTATCTCAAGTACAGAGAGTTATACTGCTCCAGCCTTATTCTATGCAATAATCACATTTTTATTCTTGTTTAAGTTCTTTAATAAAAACCAACTAAACTATCTAGTAATATCGTTGTTAGCACTTGCATTAACAATATTCATGCGTCAAGAATACATCCTTGTGCTAATACCTTATTTTATAACATTCTTTTCTTACAATAATAAAAAAATTCCAACTAATCAATTATTCTTAATAGGATTACTACTTCTTATTTTAGTTCCTTATTCAAGTGAACTAATGCACTATTACTCAAACACAGGCTATGACAAATTTCTGCATGGAAAAGTAATCCAAACTGAGGATTGGATAACTTCATTTGGCAAAAACTATATCAAACTTGGATCTGAAAACCTATTACCTAATCTCAAAACATTATTCTCAAATCAATGTATTTTACTTGCAAATGTTTTTCTTGCTTTATGTGCTATCCCTTTTATAATCAAGAAACACAAAAAACAATTTATATTCATATCTGCATATTTTGGTACATTTTTTCTGGCTTATACTTTTATGCACACAGAGGGATTTCATAACAGTGGACTAAAGTATATAACAGGATTATTAATTCCAGTGATATTACTCTCATCATATTGTATTAATACAGTTGCAAATAAAATACAAAAAAAAGGCGGTAAAAATGCAGCATTGTTTGTAAGAATTCTAATTTTAAGTGTGATACTGATATGCAGTATAGTAAGTGTTATAGATATGGCTGGAAATAATAGTGGAGCATATTATGTCAGAGAATACCAAACCTTAAAAAATTTGGATTATAAAATAAACACAAGCTGCACACCTATATGCAATGGTAGAGATTGTATTTTTCCAAGTGCATTTGATTTCAGACAAAAACACATTGCAATAACAAGTTTAGGCAGATTAAAAATGCTTCTTGAAAGTAATAATTCTAACTGTTATTATTTCTATATAGGATATATTGATGAACAATCTGATAAAAATGAAGGGAATAAAAGAATCTATGATATAGAAAAACTAACTTTGGAACTTACTAACAATAGCTTTCAGTTAATCCTAGAAAAAGAGATCAGAAATGAGAAGAAAATCTATTTATTTGAGAGAAAATAAAGATCCAAAAAACTTCTTGGAAAATTCTGTAAAATTGTCTGATAAGCTTCACATGGTGTCCAGCATCCAGGACACTGCTCTTTAACAATATCATCTCTTATATCTTTAAGCTTATCTGTATTCAAAGACTTAATAATAGAATAATCAGTGTCTCTTAATTTAGATATTACTTTATCAAAATTTATACAAGGCTTAATATTCCCATAAGGATCAATAAACACACTGGACCATGAAGAATAGCATGGCAATACTTGTTTTTTCCCCTGGTAATACTCTTTACTTAATCTTAAATATCTTTGTTTAACAAGATCAGAAAAGGATTCAGGCTTTGTTTGATTCCTAATTAATCTATTAAGCAAATTCTTATTCATAATAAAACTTCTACTTTTTTCATTATTGTAAAAGTATGAACTGTGTTCAAAAGTAACAACATGCTTGTGTTTCATATTCTTAATCACATTCTCAATCTTTGATGAGTTATTCCTTGTCACCGTAATTTCCCTTTCCACAAAAAGATTATTTGTATCTAATTCATTTAGAAGTTCAAAAGTATGCTGTGCTTTTTCAAACGCATGATTATTTCCTCTTAATTTATTATGAGTCTCACTATTTCCATCTAATGCAATATTAACAAAAAGCTTGCAGCTCCCAAGATATTTACTTATCTCCTCTACATCTCTTGCAATTTTTTTAGATAAAAAACCATTAGTATTAATACTTAGAATAATTAATTTCTTACAATGCTTAAGTGCAGAGATTGCAATATCCTTAATATCTTCTCTTACAAAAGGTTCTCCTCCAGTTAAAGAAATCCAGTGAAAATAATTCCCACTACTCTTAAAAAACTTATTATACTCTTCTAAACCAAGCTCTTCAACTTTCTTATCTGGAGACTCATGATAAATCTTCCAGACATTACATGTAGAGCACCTAAGATTACATCTATTTGTAACTTTAATATTCAACTTATATGGAATTATTTTACTGTTGTTTTTTCTGCTAATTCTGCACTTGAGAATCTCCTTTGAAAGAGAACAATACCTTTTGATCAAATCACCTGCCATTTATCAAAATTACCTCATCTATATCAAAATTACTTAGCTGTTTGCACGTCTGGATTCTGTTATGTCCCCATGAAGGGTCGAAACAGAATATATCTTTAATAAGAACAACCTTATATTCTTTTTCTTTAAAATGATCAATAATACCTGGAATATTAACAGCAGACCATTGGTCAACAAAAACCTTATTGCTTGTACTAATATATAGAATTGGTTCTGTTGCAAGAAAGACTATTTTATCATCTGCTTCAAAAGTCCTGACATAGTCAATTAAATTATACTGTGATTTTTTTTGTGAGATATCCCCAAAAACATTATAACCAAAAAATTTATCATTATGCCCAATGCCCACAAAAACTGGAATTGCAACAATTAAGATAATCAGCAAATTAATCAAAGGCCATCTAAACAATTTTACACTCTTTGAAACCCAGAAAGCACAATATCCCGCAATCATTGAAAATGGGATTAGTAAAGGTAAAATAAGCCTTCCAGCAAGACTTGCCATGTAATAAAAAGAAGATAAACCAAAAAAAGGAATAAGTAGCAAGGACAGAATAAGGAGTATATTTCTATTCTTTTTTGTGCTAAATAAAAGTAAGAAAAAACCACCCAAAAACAAAACACTAAACAAAACAGGCATGGTCTTTCCAGTAACTATGGGGAAAAGCCAGATTCTAATGCTGTTATCAACATTTTTAAAACTTAAAGCACCTTGTGGTGTGTAAGCATCATCAAACCCAGAAGCATCACCCAGATGAATAAAGGCTTGAAGAAAATTCGGAGCTGCTAATAATATAACAATAGCTGAGGTTATTAAAAAACGCTTCTTTTCCATATTTCTAAACATGATGAATAAAAAGAAAGGTAAAACCAATACAAACTCATGCCTGGAGTAAAGACACAATACAAAGGAAAAAACAAACAGCAAAAGAAGAGATTTAGTCTTTTCTTTCTTATACAACAATAACATTAATAGACTAAAAAGGATCATAAAAACTCCGAATGTATTTGATTCAGCAGTGCCAGCCCAGATAATGTTAAAAGGTATTAGTGAATAAATTAAAGCACTATAAAAAGCATGATTTTTATTAAACATAAGGGATGTAATAACATATACTAGTAGAACTGACAGAGCTCCAACTAGGATATTAAGATAGATACTATAATGAAAATTAAAACCAAACAAGAAATAAACAAAACTTAAAGCAGCTGGATAGCCAATTGCAATAAAAGGACTTCTACAATTATAACTATCTTCGGTATAATACTGGCAATAAAAATTAGCCTTTCCAGTAAATCTAATATTTTTGGCTATCTCCAGGTATTCAAATTCATCAGTATACCACAAATTAACTTTAGGAGAATATGCAAACATCAAAACCAAGTAGATTACAACACACAACAGGCACCAAAGCCAGTTTCTCTTTAAAGCACCAAGTTCATTCAGAATCTTCTTTTTATTAATAACAAGAGAAACAATTATTATAATTGCAGACACAATCAAAAAAATCGGTGCAATTCTCTCAATCATAAACTTGCTAACCTCAATTAGAACCATTAATTTATAAGATCTTGGTTAGGTTATAAATCTTATCAAAACAAGACACAGTCACAATAAGCATACACTTAAATTTAGTTAAAATTAAAAATCATATCAACATCAAGTTCCTGCAAAAAAATGCATGTATCTGTTCTGCTTTGGCCCCAGGAATCATCAACACAAAATATGTCTTTAATCAAGATTAATGAGTAACCATTCTCCTTGAATTCACTTACCATCTCTGGATTTTTCATTAAAGCAATTGGATTTATGAAAGTCTTCCTGCTGGATCCAGCATATGCAACTGGTTCAACTGCTAAAAATATTGTATTTTCACTAAAATCCCACGTACTGATTATTCTTACAAATTTGTATTGTGCTTTTTTCAATTCCAAATTTGAAAAGACATTATGTCTGAACACATCTTGATTGTGTCCAATTTTCACAAAAACAAGAGAAGCAATAATGCAAATAATAAAAGTGTTAATTAGAGTATACTTTGAAAAAATTCTCTTATTTATCAACCACAACACCCCACTACCTGCAATAATAGAATATGCAAATAAAAAGGGTAAAATAATCCTTCCAGAAGAGCTTCCTTTATGGTAAAAAAGAGTAAAAGCCACATAAGGTATAATTATCAAAACCAAGAAAACTAATTTATCTGGCTGCTTTTTCCAAAGAGTCAATAAACCAATCAAAAAAAGAATGCTAAAAAGCCAGCTAACAGTTTTGTCAAGAACAAATGGCTTAATCCATCCATTAAAACTATCCACAATATTTGCTGGCGAAAAGGAGCCTTTTGGAATGTTTGCTTTGTCATAATCTGAATAATCAGAAAGATTGATGAACAACTGCATGAAACATGGGATGGTAAGTATCATCAATAAGCCAAATACTACAGAAAAATTCTTTAATTTATATTTAGATTTGTAAAGCAAAAACAAGAAAGCAGGAAGTATTAGAACAGATTCATACCGAGAATACAGACTAATTACCAATAAAAGAACAGATAATAGCAAAAGTGAAAAAGATTTCTTTTTCACATAAGCAATAAGAGAAAATAAACTAGCCAAGATTGTAAAAGTACAAAAAACATTTGGCTCAGCCGTGCCTGCCCAGATAATTGTATATGGAATCAATGCATAAATGAGAGCGCTGTAAAAACCAGCTTTTTTATTAAATAAAATTGAGGATATAATATAAATCAAAGCAACACATAATGCTCCTGCAATCATACTTAGATATATTGCATAACTAGAATTAAACCCAAACAAAAAATATGCCATACTCAAGGCAACGGGGTAGCCAATTGAAACATATGGAGTTTTGCAGTGGAAACTGTCAAGCTCATAATACTCACAATAAAAATTGGCCTTTCCAGTAAATCTAATATTCTTGGCTATCTCCAAGTATTCATATTCATCAGTGTACCATAAATTAACTCTAGGAGAATATACAAACATCAAAACAAAATAAATAAACACGCACAATGCACACAATTTCCAGTTGATTTTGGCTGATTTTATAATCTGTAGGAGTTTAATTCTATTGAAATAAACAAGCACAAAAATTAAAATAATTGAAAATAACAAAATAAATGGCGTAACATCTGTAATAATAAAATTGCTCAAATCAATTAGATTCATACTTGATTAAATTGAACATCATATTATAAATATTGACATTTTTCGAATTCTGTCCATTTTACTCTCACTTTAGAGAGTGTCAGTATAACTTAAAAACATTTCCACAAAAAAACAGTTACTTTTTGTATACTTTCTAATATATATGTTGGCAAATAGTGATCTTAATTTATATGTTGTTATATAGAATAAAATATTTAAGCAAAGACTAAACTATTTAATCACAACAATAGTTGAAACTTATAAGAAATAACTAAATATTTTAATCGCAAGAACTGAGTGAATATTCTTAGCAAAAACTAAATGTTTTAGAATTATAACTGATCCAATGGATTTTTAATTTTTAATAATTCTTTTGTTGAAACTTTTGTGTAAATCTGTGTTGTCTGTAAATTCGCATGCCCCAAAAGCTCCTGAATCTGTCTAATACCAACACCTGCCTCCAAAAGATGGGTTGCAAAACTATGCCTCAATGTGTGGGGGGAAACTTTTTTGTTGATTTTGGCTAGTTTAGAGGCTCTTTTAACTATTTTCTGGGCGTTCCTAGCCCCCATTGGAGCCCCATTTTTGCCTACGAAAATGTACTCTGACATTTTATGCCTTAGAACATATCTTCTGAGCTCGCTAGACAACCTTTCTGATAAAATAAACATTCTATCTTTACCTCCCTTACCCGACCTTACCCAACCCATATTTGAATCCAATTCCAGGTGCTCTACTTTCAGATTCAGGGCTTCTGATAACCTTAAACCAGAAGAGTACAATAATTTAATCAAAAGCTGGCTTTTTTCAGTCTTAGCTGCCTTTAACAGAGATTTTATCTCACTTTTAGTTAACACAGTTGGCAGTTTCTTCTTGTTCTTAGGTGCCTTTAAATTAACAATATTCTTGTGCAAAACATCATCAAAGTAAAATTTCAAAGCAGATCGAATCAAGCCAACACTGCTTGGTGCCATTTTTTTGTCAGCCATCAAATAACCAATGTATTCTTTTATGTCAGTTTCATTAATTTGATCCACAGGTTTTTTTGTAAATTTTAAGAATCTGGAATTTAGATAAACATATGCCTTGATTGTAGTCTTACTAAAACCCCTTAGCTTTAGTTCTGTTTTCAATTGCTTCATTTTTTGTATGCTAAATACCTTGCCTTTTTTGTTAATTTTTACCATTTCTCACCTTTTATATATGAAAAAGGGCGTATAATGTAACTTATACGAAGTAATATATATATTTATTGTGTTTTAAAGCAGTTTTACCACTAATTTTAATTATAAAATATTATTAATGAAAATAATTCTTAATCAGTAAAATGGATATTCTTAATGGAACATTTATTAGAACCGGAATTACAGATCCACAAGTGAGGGAATTAACATGTTCTGATGAAGCTTTTGTTAATATTGATAATGGCAGAGAAACTGTTACTGGAAGAGCATCAAAGTTGGCTGATCCTTCTGACGGTTCTTTTGATTACTCAGACGAATTCATGCAAGATTATTGTAGATGGAATCAGGGAGATGCAGTTATTATTAGATCTATGAGATTTGTGCCCCCTTTTTTGCGAAAAATTAACTTTGTTCACCAATACCAGACAGCTTTTCCCGAAAGAACAGTAAGGGCAATGCTTAAAACAGAGGGCTGGGAGAATATGGAACCAGATGCTGGATCTTTTGAAGGTGCTGTTAAGAGCTATATGAATATTCCAGGATATGAAGAAAGGATTGATGATTCTGGAATATATGCTATCGGCCTAGAAGATATGAAGATCTGGCCCATGCAAATGCCAATGGAGATTTTTTATACTTTTGTTAATCTAGAAAGGCCTTGTGAAGGTAGAGCTTTGGGCCCCGAAGTGCAAAAGAATTATCAAAATATGAATAGAGGCGACATTCTAGCCATGTATACCCCTCAAGAACCAGATTCTGCCTATCTTGCTTGGATTACTTATGTTAATTTGTACAAAACTCTAGATGAAATGCTTGTTTCTGAAGGTTTAAACGCGCTTGTGCCAGGTATCGAGAGTTTGGATGAAGCTAGGGATCTGTATTTGCAGTTTTACATACCTGAAAGAATCCAAGAGCATGGCATGGCTGCAATAGGCATAGGAGGCCAGATTCCTGAAAACTTGCATTTGAACCTTTCTGGCCTAAAAATAATGGGTTATGAAAATAATCATGAATAATTTTTCTTTGTTTTTTATTGAAAATTTATTTAAAAAATTGTTAATTTATACACTGGAGAACACAATAAATAGTTTAAGTATTGCTTAAAAATTTTCATCCAATTTGTAGTTTAAAATATATACTTTCAAACCCAAGCATTACTTAAAGCATATTTGAATATATTTATTATAATATATATTTTAAAGATCTTAATTTCCTCCAAAAATTTTGCACATAATAATTTTCAATACTGAAAAAATAAAAAGTGAGAGTTAAAATATTATTTTCAAAATTTCGAATATATCTCAAACATCTACTGTGCAAAAACCCGTAATTTTTAACAAAAAAAACATACTTTAATATGTAAGAAACTGTATGTTTTCATATATGCTTTTGGATATATAGGAAAGTTTAAATAGAAAGTTGGATTGCCTTTTTATATGGCAAGAGCATACAAAATCTTTAGAAAATGTAAGGGTTGTAATAAGAAATTTCTTGTCAAACACAAGCTAAGATTGTACTGTGATGATTGTAGGCAAAAAACAGAAGATAAAAAGAAAAAAAGAGTAATAAAAAGGTTGTTAAAAAACCAACCAAGAAAAAAAAGAAGAAATGAATTCTACTATTAAAGAAGGCTGCCCTATATGTAAGGGAGATGTTAAAGGCAGTAAAAAAGCCAAGTTTTATTGCAAGAAATGTAACATATTATATTCTTATGAATCCTTGTATGCATCTGGAAAAGTGAAAAGTGAGGATAAGAAAGTTAAATTAGTTGGTAGTAAGAATTCAAACAAATTTCACAAAGATATATGCATAGGGGTTAGAAATCTAAAAAGTG
This sequence comes from uncultured Methanosarcinales archaeon, assembly GCA_964419615.1. GTDB lineage: Archaea > Nanobdellota > Nanobdellia > Woesearchaeales > JAGVZT01 > JAANXH01. Next base: position 8,395 of record CAYQPU010000039.1, read on the forward strand.
AGAATAAGGTCTTTTTTGCTGATGAAAAAGAAGCAAAGAAAAAAGGGTATGTTGCTTGTGCTAAGTGTTACCCAAAATAACTCAACTTCTTAGCATCTCTAACTTTAGAAGCTTTATTTGTTGATTCTACTAAACCTTTGAGTTTTTCCTCGAATTTCTTTGCAGTTTCAAGTAATGGGGCTGTGTCAACATCAATGTTTAAGTATTGATCTAGTACTTCAATTACCTTTGCAGCTGCCTTACTATCTGGCATTTTGGTTGTTGCTTCTGCAAATACACAACTCATAGGGAATTTTTCTACTTTCAGTAAAAGTGCAGATGTTACACCCATGATTATACCTTCTCCCAAGGATTGAATTCCCATTTTTTCAAATTGTTTTTGTTTTTGTTTATTGTTTGCAAAAAAGAATGTTCGTGATTTTCCTGATGGTTTAGCTGTTCCAACTCCTTCTATACTGATGATTTCTTTTGCATCTAATTCTTTTGCTAAATCAACGATTTCATCTGCAATTTTCCATTCAAGTCCTTGACCAGAATTGATGGCATGAATAATTACTAAGTTGTGTTTTTTGTTATAGAATATTCCGAATGGTTCAACTAGTTTATTGTCATGTATTGCCACCATTGCAGGTGCTTCTTTGAATAGTATTCGTCCGATTCTTTCTGTCTCTAGATGTTCAAGTAAGTATTCTGTTGTGATTGTCCCAACTAGTCCAAATCCAGGAAAGCCCTCGATGATTATTGGATTTTTGGGTTTTTTATCAAGTTTGAATTTTGCCATAAAGTGACAATTAGAATAGTGTTTTAAATATCTTTCGAATCGTATCAATGATCTGTTCCCAGAGCTTCATAGAAAGAATTAATTAGTAATCCGTGTTAGTTCTGATAATGGAATTTGCATTCCACCATATACTTGAGGTGGAGTTGAGGGATCTCTTGTATGATTAAAAAATATTCCTGGTAAGGTTTGCTCTTCTACAGGTGTTCCCTGTGCAAAATAGAATTGAGATCCTGCATTGAAAATCTCAGGTGACATGTGTAAATTTTGCCAGGTTTCTAATTGTTCTTTCATGTTTCCTTGCGTGACTAAACTGCAGTATTTACCGGCGCATATAACTGCTGCACCAACATCCTCATTTCCAACTACCAAAGGTGATTCAAGTGTTGCAGGATATGCATAAGTTTGATCTTCGTGTCTTACAACAATGTACCATTCATGACTTAGTCCCTGTAAATATCCATAGTTTGAGTCAGGATAAAATATGTCTCTTAGTTCTCCATTAACAGTGTAATAGTCTTTGCCATCTGAACTGATGAGTGCATTGATTTCAGGATGATAAGTTGCATCAGGTATTGTTCTTTGTAAAACATCTCCAAGGTGTGCTTCATCTGCTGTTAGGAAAGTTGATCTATCTATATCATTTGTTGATACATTATGATCGGATTTTCTGTCTTCAATTTTCTTTGCAGTACATTTACCATCACCAATTGTGTGCTTGGTATTGGTGAAGACTCGTCCCCCATCTAAAATACTTGAACCAACACACGCAGAATCTGCACAATAATTTGACCATGCTCCTGAACTTTCCAGCATTGATCTTGCACTTGCATTAACAGACCATACTTCAGGTAAGTTAGTTGTATCTAAATTTGGATTACATAAGGCCAAGAATCCATCTTTGGAAAAATATGGTTCCCAATCAGAAACTAGGTCTGAAATCTCCTCACCAATGTGGGCCTCAAGAAAAAAACCATAATAATCATCTGGTGCTGGACCTATTCCTCCAAATCCATCTGTTCTGCACATTAGCATTCCATCATATTGCTCCATGAGTTGACTTATGTGAAGTTCACCTGTACAAACAAGGTCTCCATGCAAAGTAACAAACATTGATTGAGTAGGAGCACTTTGATAAGTTGATGTAAATGAAGGTAGTATTTGAGGTGCTGCTTCACTAGTCTTTGTGGGAACTGGTGTATTGGTTGGTATTTGTGTACTAGGCTCTTTCACTATAGGTGCAACTGTGTTTGGAGGTCTTGGTGTGTCTGAGGGATTTGGTTTAGGAGTATTAGTAGGATAAGATGTTAATGTGGGGTAATCAGTTGGCCAGTCTGTACTTGTGGCATAAAATATTTCCTCTGTTGGTTCATAAGTTGCAGTATCCACTGATGCCGGTCTAGGAGTTGAAGAAGGAAACTCAGAATCTTCTTCCAAACCAGTTACAGTGGATGAAGGAAAGTAGGTTGTGAGTGGATTTTCCCATGTTGCAGTTAAACGATCTGTTGGTTGAGATGTTTCAAAATCACATGCTAAAATGCCTGTAAACAAAGCTGCCACAGGTAATAAAAGGAGTAAAGG
>CAYQPU010000040.1:0-10603 GCA_964419615.1 uncultured Methanosarcinales archaeon
CGGCCGACGCACTTTTTTTGGTCAAAAAATTTAAATAAACCTTCAACTTTATAATCAAAATATGGGAGATGAACCAGTTAAAGGACCACACGTCGTTTGTAGTGCTTTTATTGAAAAGAAGGGAAAATTCTTATTAGTGTTTTGTCCTGGTTTTAAAGTTTGGCGTGTTCCAGGTGGACGGGCAGAATGGACAGAATTATTAGAAGAAACACTAATTAGAGAAATGCAAGAAGAAGTAGGAGTAAAATTTGATAATCCAAAGTTTCTTGGCTATGGACAAGATCAACAATATCATGTCCGGGCTCAAAAAGAGACATCACGATTACTAATGTTTTTCCATGTTAAAACAGACGAAGAACTAATAATTGACCCTGAGGAGGCAGAAGAACACAAATGGATCACTTTTGATGAACTAAAAAATCATCAGAATAAAGAAGGTGCTATTGATGACTTCTTCAAGAAAAATTCTGATATGAAGTTAATATGAAAAAATGGAAAAAATATACATAAAACTCTTTGAGTTAGCAAAACCATATTATAAAAAAGGAAGATCTTATGATATACCCTCAATTCAATGGATGATGCAGCAAGCAGATAAAATAGCAGACATTGAAAATCTGGATAAAAAGTTGTTATTACCCTTGATAGCACTGCATGATGTTGGTTATTCAAAACTTAAAGATAAAAATCCAAATGTGAAACATAAAGAACCAAAAATAATGCACATGAGAGTTGGTGCAAAAATTGCTGAAAAGATTCTAATGCAAATTAATTATGATGAGGACTACAGTAAGAAAATTGTACATTATGTATCTGTCCATGATAACTGGGTATTAAATGATTATTCTCCTTACAAAGAATGTAAAGAAATGGCAGTGTTTGGTGACCTTGATTTCATGTTTCCACTTGCGGACAAATCATTCCTAAAAGCCAGGGCGGATGGCATGGGGGAAACAATTAAGGAAAATATCCAAGGATTCTCAAATGATAAAATTTTAAAAATCCGACCACTATGCTGCAAAGCAACACAAGCATTATTTAATGAGTTGATTAAAAAGGCAAAGACTTATTGATCTTGCACAAAAATAAATCTTTCAGTTATTAACTACTTTTAAGTGATATTTTACATAAGAGTTAAATAACTGTATAGATTTCCCATTATTATGTCCCAAAAAGGAAAACCTCAATGCATTGGAAGAAAACAAATCTTCACTTGGCAGGCTTATTTGTTATATAATGAAGCGAGACCCTATGATGAATTGATAAGCGAACACTCTGAAAGTGATATTCCAATTTGCATGGCCTTGGTAACAAAATCTTATTCAAAAGATTTTCTTGACGTACTTGTTGATGATGAACATGCGTTTAAAACATATTTTGCAAATGCAACTGAATCAATTATTGTTACAAGATCTGCAGTCTTAACACAGAATGATAAAGGAATTATTCTAAATGCAGAACACATGGTCCATTACAGCATATTTGTGGAACATTATTCAAATGCGTATGCTGTTTTTAAAAGAGACTCAGAAAAAAGAAAAGATTTGGGTCAAGCCGTACACCTAGAACAACCATACGATAGATTAGCAATAATTACTGAAGAGCATGTACAAGCTTTAGAAGATAATTTTAAAAGTTTTTGTACAGATAGAATTCTATTGGGTTGATACATATCAGTAAATCTTATATATCTTCATCTAGTCTCTTAATTAAATGAAATACGCCCTAGTTACAAACCCCAATTCTGGCTTAATAAAGCTAAAAAACAGAAAATTCATATTAAATAAACTAATGAATATGTTTGGTGTAAAGCAAGTTTATGGATTAGAAACAGAATCTCCAAAAGAGTTCTGTGACTTACTAAGAAACTTACCAGAGCATGTAGGGTATAAGCCAGATGTGGTTGTTTTAGTTGGAGGTGATGGAACTTTTCATCATGGAATCAATGAATTAAAAAATACTTGTCTTGCCTTTCTTCCTTTAGGTTCAGGAAATTTCCTAAAATTCACCTTTGGATTAAAAAATTCACCTATTGAAAATGCAAAACTAATAATGCAATCCAAGATAAACTCAATAGATATTGTCAAAGCAGAATTTAACAACACATCTATTCTTTCTACTTACTGTAGTATTGGAGTTGAAGCAGATGCTATTAACATCTCTGAAAAACTAAGAAAAAACAAAGTTCCTTCTCTTGTATCTTATGGATGGGCAGCACCAATAACAAGTACCCAGGTTAAGATCTTAACAGCAAAAATGGAATACAATAAAACCAAAGAAACATTAAAATTTATATCACTAGCAATTCACAAAAGTCCATATGTTCTTAAAATGGGAACTAACATTAATCCAAATGCAAAACTCGATGATGGTCTTTTACATTTGACTATGTTTGAAGATGTTCCTTCTTTACTCATGGGTTATGTTGAAGGAACAATTAATGTAAACACAACTGGAAAAATGTGGACAGCAGGTAAATTAAAAGTAAGATTCCCTAAAAAAGTTCAGATACAAGCAGAAGGAAATTATATAGGGGAAGCAAAAGAATTTGAATTTAAAGTTCTACCAAAGAAAATAAAAGTTAAGCATGAATTTCCAAAGTGATATTTATGAGGAAAATTTATATACTAAAATTCTTTTTATTCTAACATGCCTAAATGGATGGATGATTTATCAGAAGATTTTCATTTTCTATATGATAAATATGACTCTATATGTGAAAAAATAACTAATTTTGTTTTGACTCATAAGGATTTTGTTCCAGAGAGACTTGATGCTTTATTTGATAAAATTAATCCTGCTTATACTCCACATAAGAATCTTGCAGAACTATCAATGTCCCTTTCTCCAGATGAAAAATCAGAACCAATTAGACCTGAACATCAACCTTTTGTTGATGAATACTTGTCAGTTGTAAAAGAGAATCCACTTGAAACCACTTTGAATGCAATAACACTCTACCACATTGCACATCCTATAAACTCATTCAGATATTTTCGCGAAAGTAATATGTAAATTTTGTTATATCTACATAATTTATTTATATAATCATCATCTCTCATAGAACATTGAACCGCTAACCAACACTACTAGCAGCACCTAATATATTCAAAGCAACAATATTAAACATAATTGTAACAATAGTTGCAATAGCAACATATAATATCGTACTTCCTTTCATATTCTTGCCAAGCATGTACTGCTCATTTAATTTGTCAGAACCATTCTCAATACCATTAGCCATCACACTTAAAACATAAACAATCTGGATAACGTACAAACCAACAACAATCTGGAAAAAATAAGTTGGAATACCTTGCTTAAACAAATCAGGCATACCACTACCCATTGTTCTCACTTCAGAACCACTCAAACCTGATAGTTGTCCACCTAATGCTCCAATAATTGTGGAAATCATAGAAGTAATCCCAACAACAATTCCAGCAATCGCAGGTGCTAAAAAACTAATCTGGGATTTCATAGATGAAATAATATCTGATAATAAATCATTAAGCCTTTCATTAACTCTATGAATTTCTTTTAAATACTGTGAAACATTAATCAAAGCTTGTGAACAAATTTTAGGACCTTTTCTAGAACTCTGCATTAATACTTTCATTGAGCTTTCAATAATCTTGCTTGGAAAATAAGATAAGGCACCTTGCCTATCATTAAATATGGCCTGTTTTAAACTCATACCCATCTTGGTTATGTTATTTGAAACAACTGCAAAAAACTCACCTGTTTTTGTACCAGACAAAACTTTAGCTACATTTCCAAAAGCAATCTCAATTGGAAGCCCGTCTCCAATTCTATTCCCGAGCTGGAAAAGACCAGATGCAAATTCTTTTTCAAGCGCCTTTGCCTCATTTCGTTTATCAATTAATTTTCTTGATTTTATTATAAAGTAAATAGCCATGCCTATACCAATAGACAAAGGAACAAACATGCTAAACATAGCCGCACCGAGTCCAAATGGCCCTAAAAGTTCATCACTTTCAGCATCAGCTTTCATATACTTCATAAACTTAAAAGGTCCAACATCGATCTCAAAATCAGGACTCACTGCATGAATCAACAAAGGCAATATTCCAATAAAAAATAAAATGCCACCGATAATTAAAGCAACATTAATTGGTTTTATCTTAATCTCTAATTTACCAAGTTTAATTAAAACATTTTTGTACTTTTGCATATCTGGATTCTGCATAGAAATATCAGTATCTCCATAACCAGTTGGTCTTTTGGAAAGAATATTTTTACCCATAAAATAGACCATTATTGGTAAAATAAAATTATACAAAAAGGAAAGATGATACCATCTAACATTACCCATAAAACTAACAATTAATGGTAAAATAATCATGCCCAAAATAGGCAGGATAATACCAAGCATATGAAGCATAGTAATAGGATTCTTTAAATTATGAGTGTAGTGAAGCATTTTTTCATATGTTTCTGAAAGCATAACATCAAGCGCCTTATCAACAAACATCAACCTTCTAGTTTCAGAAGGTTCGAGCAAGGAAGCTTCAAGTAAATGAAAAGCCTCAATAAATTCAAGATTCCATTTTCTCCAGCTCTCTAAGTATGAATCAAGACTCTCTTTTACAGACTCAAATTCTTCAGTCTCAACATCCCACAAAACCTTTTTCAAATCTAATGATAATGGTGGGGAAGTATGATCAGCTGCAAACTGCAAAGCATTCTCCATATTGGATGTATGCCTCATATAAGTTGCAACATAGAAGATACACTGGACCATTTGATTGGAAGCTTTCAAACGCCAGTTATTGGCAAAATACTGTGGAAGCTTATCAAAAATCATCAATCCCATAAGGCCAATTGTCAAAAATAAAACCATAATAAACATAGACTTAAACAAAAACAATCCAATAATAGCTCCAAGCAAAACACTGGCAATAGCCCACACAATTGAAAAACTGTAAGCCCCAGCTGGAGTAACATGAAGATGACTAATTCTCAAATTCTCTTCCATAGGCCCAGCTTTCTTCGGATCAGGTTTTATATTCAAAAACTTTGCACTAAAATTACATGCTTTTTCATAAAGATTAAGATGGCCAGGAAGATTCTCCTTTCTAAATTGCTTATATTCATGAGATTGAACAACCTCTTCTTTAGAACCTTTTTCAAAATATTTCTTCTTATATCTACTGATCTCACTTCTAAGCTGATCTTCGTCTAATCCCATATTCCCTCTTTTTTAAATTAATATTTCAAAATTTAATATATAAATGTTGTGAATTAAAACCTAATTTATTAGTTGGGCTATGTTTCATAAAACAAGATCAGCAAATAGTAGAATTCCTCACGGGGAAGGTGATCAGTGGAAGTTTTGCAAAAGATAATAAAATACTCAGAAAAACTAATCTCTAGGCAAAAAACTATATAAACCAATTACCCAAAACCAACTATATGAAGAAAATCCTTTGGTTATTAATAGCAATTCTAACTATTCAAACAGGCTATTCAATAGGAGTTGGACCTGCATTTAACACATTAGAATACCAACCAAACACAATCCAAAGTGATTATCTAAAAGTATACAACACAGAAGATAAAGAATTCTATGCCGTGTTAAGTGTAGAAGGAGGACTCAAAGAATATCTAATACTTGATGACACTCAAATTTACATCCCATCAAATGAAGATTTTAAAAGAATCTATTATCATGTACAATACCCAGAATTAGAACCCGGATCTTATCAAACAAGAATAAGAATAATAGAAACACCACAAAATGTTGAAGGTGAATCAGTAATAATAGCAGCTTTGGGTGTTTCTCATAAAATTGGCCTTGAAGTTTCAGCATATGGAAAATACCTGAAAATAAGTTTTGTTGTGGAAGACAAAACACTAAAAGTAACTTTGGACAACATTGGAGAAGAAGATGTTGAACAGGTTGATATTGAATTCACATTAACAGATGATAAACAATCATTAGTATATGAAGAAACAGCTTCAAACATTAATGTTGGACAAAAACAAATCATCACAAGAAATTTACAAAAAGTAGAAGATGGAGTATATCAAGCACTGTTAAACGTAACATATGATGGAATAAACAAAATTATAAAGCAAGAAATTGCAATCGGTCAAATAATAGTCACAATAAACAGTATGGATATTGCAGACTTTGAAATTGGAGACATTGCAAAAATAGATCTGGAAGTAGAAAACAAATGGAACAGAGAACTAAATAATCTAAATCTGGAAATGGAAGTTGTCAGAAACAACAAAATCTATGGTTCATATAAATCAGAAGACTTTAACCTTGCACCAAACTCCAAAAAAACAATCTCAGCATATTGGGACACACAAGACAAACCAGTTGGAGACTATGATGCACACTTTACAGTAAACTATGCAGGCAAAAAAGCAGAACAAAGCTTTATCTTAACACTAGGCGAAGAAAAAGTAACAGCAGCAAAACCAAAAGAATTCAATTGGCTAATCCCAATAAGCATAATAGCAGTAATAATGTTAATAGTCGTGATCTTGTTATTGGTCAGATACTTTAAACAGAAAGGGGAACCTGTGATAATGCATTAGGAGAACAATTAGTCTCACTTAATGCAATCAATTATTGTTGATCTTTATGCGAGAACTCAACAAATCTTAATATCTTATCTTTTGAGTAATATTTATAATAAAGCCTAAATGAATCCAGGTAAACTTCTTGTTCACCTTTTCTACTGTATTGTACATACTTCCCAATATTGGGATTCTTTACAATTTTCAGGATTTGCTTGAACAATCTAAACTTAACTTTGTTGTCTCTTATTTTCCTTATTTGTTTATCAAATTCATAAGAGAAGCGCAACTTAATCTTGTTTTGCTTAGCTGCCCTCATAATTAATGTTCTTAATGTTTTAATCTCACTCATCTTAGAACATCTTCTGCCTTTAGTTCTTTTCCCTTCTCCATTTCTGTGAGAATTTTATCATGCCTCATCGCCCTAACAAAATCCTCTGCATATTTGCTCTTTTTCTTCTTAATATTCAAGACATCTTTGATTGGTTTAATAATAATTTCATTATCTTCTGACATAACCATTAACTGCTCATCTTTAACAAGGCCAAGTTTTGTCCGAATATTATTTGGAATCACAATTTGCCCTTTTGTACTTATTTTTACTAATCCTATCTCCATTTTTTTCACCAAAAGTAGGAAAAGTAAGACGGCTTAAATATCTTGTGTTTTTAATACCTTGTATACCTCCAGTGTATTTCACTGGATGGGTGCGTAGCAATACTAAGTGTTCAACAAAGCGAGTGGCCCGAGCCACTAAGTGGCGAGGATGCCACTGGTCTATAGACCATTGGTGGTTACGAGCCTTTTGGCAATTGATAATCTGGTAAATTCATTTAGATTGTGCTTCATACAACCTATCAAAACACCTTTTTTTAATAAAACTTATCTTCTTTAAGCTCTGCATGGTCTCTTCCAAATCAATCAAAACCCAAGGTAAATTATCTTTCTGTTTTATTGCTTGATTTACAACAAAGTCCCAATCAAGATTTTTTTCAATTTTTACAGTTGTTTCAATATCTTCATAGTCTCTTTCTCTATTTGTAATTGATTTTAATAAAACCAACAATTCAACCATTGGAACATAAAGAGTAAGTTCTCTTTTTCCTATGAAATCATGTCTTTGAACAAAAGAATCAAAATCAAGCTTGAACCCAAAAACAGACTTCACAAATAAATCAAATCTTTCCTCACCTCTTGAAAAAATCTCTGGTTTTGATTGATTTTCTTTTCTCTTTTTATCATAAACATCTACAATTGCAGTTTTCTTATATCCAAGTTCTTCAATAGCTTTGACAAAGATCTTTTTAGATTTCTCATCCTTAAACACAATATCAATGTCTTTTGTAGTATTCTTATAATTAGAAAACATCATTGCAGTTCCACCAATAGCAAAGCATTCAATACTCTCTTCCAAATATTCTGCAATAAGTTTGAACAATTCTTCTTGATCTTTTGTGTTGATCATCTTTCATATCTCTTTGGCATTGTTTTGCACTTTGTTATCTTTCTTGTATAATCATATTGTTTATATAGCTTATCCAGCACATTCCGTTGTTTTGCTAGATCAAACAATCTTTTCCAATTAGTAATATGTCTAAACAAATGAGAAACAGCTGTTTTTATTCTAACATCATCAAACTTAAGACCATCAACAATTGCATGCTCAACAGTGTATCTTCCATATGTATAATGCTCAAACCAAGGATTAAGTTTCTCAGGTGAATACTTATTAACAACATAAAAAAATCCATTCTCCTTGTTTTTAGGTTTGTAATGAACTGTGTATATTCTTTTTTGTCTACCTCCTCCACTCACACTAACTAACCTTTGTTTCTTTAGCTTTGATAACTTATTTATAGCAGATTGCCTAGTCAATCCTTGTTTTCTTGCATATAATTCTAGTGTGTATTTTCCTGTTTTTGATGTCATCATACATTATCTATTTGGACCATTATATAAATATTTCTATTTCTATATTATATTAAATTGTAATCTACACAAGTTATGCATTTAGACATATCTTCTCAATAAAGTTAAAATACTTACAATAAGTACAGATTATTAATATATCAAACTTGATTCCCACTGCTATGATTGATTTTTATGCAGTAGATGGGTATGCATTCCTGAACCAGGAAGAAAATGATTTTGAAGGTCATTTTGAAGCATTCTCAAGACTCTTAAAAAGATATGAAAGAGAAAACCTATTGATAAGATTCTTTAAGTTTAATGAAGAGCCTGAAAAAAAGCTTGAGAGAATCATTAAACAAGGACATGATAGAAAACGATGGGCGCGGTTTGAGGGAGAAGGAAAAGAGCAGCTAATGGAGTTAGGATACGGTCCACTTGATGTAATCTTTGCATATCCTTATGCTCCAAATAATAATCATAAAGGGTATAAATTTAATTTTAATGATTGGTTTGACATAAATCCAAAATATCTGGAAACATTCGGCGCACTAATTATTGATAAAAATCTATCCAAATATGAAGGTCCATTGGTAAACCAATGGCATACTTTTGGTCAAAAAGATGAAAAGCTAAGAAGGGATGGTGTTTTATGTGTTGCTGTTTTTGAATTCTCTGAAACTAACAAATCAGTGAATGCTGTCCACTGTGCAACCAGAACAAACCCTATCCAAGCATTTAGAGAAAAGGGTTTGTTGTTATAATAAAAAATAACTCAACACAGGAACTATCAAACATCCCTTTGCATGCCATCTTTTTGAAAAAAAGCTGGACCAAAAACTAGTGGGTTTCCTCACTTTGTTCGTCAAGCCCACACTATAATAAAAAATAGGATAACACTGGTAGAATCAAACACCCCATAGCATGCAAACTTTTTTCGGAAAAAAGTTTGATCAAAAAAGGATTTTCTCACTTCTTTCGAAAATCATTTACTACATTAAGAAATAAGTTAATACTGGAAGTATCAAACACCCCATTGCATGGTTTCTCCCAATTTCTTTTAACGGAGCTATTAATCCAATAGCAGCACCAGTAATCAACACAATTATCCCCAAAGGACCATTCAAAATCAAACTCATAACAAACACTAAAACGACAATCAACACAACTAATTTCTTATAATTAACCTTAACAATCAGCTTAGAAAACACTTTTGAAAACCACAAAGTTAACAAAACAGAAATAGAACCTGCAATTAAAAACACAAAAATCAAAATCAAAAACGAACTCAAATCAATCTCCATTAATTTAGCTATAACAACAATTGTTCCATCTTTAGCTTTATCTAAAACATAAAACGTAACCAAAGAAAACACAACACTCATTGTACCCATAGCGCCAACTAAAGCTAAATACCCTTTATCCTTAACATCTTTTACAATCTGATTGCTAATCACAGCACCTTGTGCAGGTCCAAGCCCTGGAAAAAATTGAATTAAAAAAACAGCAATACTACTTCCCAATATTGCTTTAAACAAATCTTTGAGTTTAAGATCAATTTTAGTCTCTATTTTCTGTGTAGGAATTTTTGTATTTTCATAATAACTCAAAACAAGTCCAGAAACACCAAACAAACCAGATAACATTGGAAATAAAGGCTCTTTAAAATTAGGAATAGAAAACACAACTAACCCCAAAGTTCCAGACAACATAAACAAAATAAAACTCCATAATTTCTTTTGCTCTTTTAGGATCATATAAATCATCAACACCAAAAGCAAATACCCAACATAAGGTTTTAACAAATCATAAACTTTAGTTGCAATTAACATAAAAACCGGAATCAACACAATCGCAACAATTAGTCCAATATAAGTTCCAAAAATAGTTATCTTAACAGCTTGATAACCCTCACCATTTAATAACATCTTCTGACCAGGCAAAACACTTAATGCATTCTCGTTCTCAGGTGCACCAAGATAAATAGATGGAATAGTATCTAGAAAAGAATGCACAACGCTAAGTGAAATAATAAACACAGCCAAGGAAAGAGGAGACATAAAACCTAGTAGCCAAGGCGAAATCGTAAACATTGCAGTTGCAACTAAGTTAACGTGGATACCTGGGATGATGCCTGTTA
>CAYQPU010000041.1:0-10351 GCA_964419615.1 uncultured Methanosarcinales archaeon
ACTTCCAATAACTCTAAACCATAACTATTGTCACAAATGCAGAAAAAGCAACACAAGTTATTTTGAAGCAATCGTTCAGCTTAGAAATATCAAATTTGAAGATGTGGAAAAATACTTTGGACAAATAACAAAACTAGAAAAAGTTAGAAATGGTTTTGATGTGTACATGGCTTCCTCGCAAAAAGCAAAAAACATAGCAAAGCATTTTCAAAACCTTGGAGCACAAACAAAACTTAGTGCAACCCTGCACACAAAAGATAAGATCACAAGTAAAGATCTATACAGACTAACAATACTTGTCAAATTCCCAGACTACAAAAAAGGAGACATACTAAACATTGACAACATGCCATGGAAAATAGTAAAATACAATCCACTAACAGCTAGAAACCTCTTCACTGGTAAATCCTCCCCAATTAAAATAACTCACCCTGACATACTCCAAGTACATAAAACCAAAATCTCAAAAACTCATCCTCAGCTAGAAGCACTCCATCCTGAAAACTATCAATCAGTAATAATTGAAAACCCAATTGAACTACCAGCTGATCAAAAGGTTAAGGTGGTTGTGATTGGCGATAAGTTGTTTCTTGTTGTGTAAAAAGAAATAGTTAACTAACTCCCAGTGCCCTGGCAATCATAATACATGCACCACAAACTAATGGGACAACAATATTATCATCTACTATCTCTTCATTCATCCTGATCTGAATAGCCTCAATAAACATAGCTCCACATGCACCAGCAGCAGCAAGTCCAGGTGTCACAAAAAAAGAAGCACCAATAAAACCTGTAATAGCACCTGCAAAACTTCCTTCAATTGACTTAAAACCATTAAGTGGATTTTTTATCTGGCCAAGGTGTTTTCCAATCAAATGTGATACAGTATCTCCCAAAGTCAATACCATAATGGAAGCATATGCAATACTTGGTTCAAATAATTTTATTGACAATAACACTCCAATAAAAAAAGCAATAAAACCTTTACCAGGAAATCTTTCTTTATCATGTTTTCTCTCAAAAGTATCCAAAAACCAAGAAACAACAGGGATTCTAACTCTCTTACTCAAAACAGAAATAATTGAACTAATAACAATCACTGCAAAAATATGCCACACCTTAAGCAAACCAATAACCACAAAAAACAAAACAGATGTGCCTATGCAAATATGTAGCAACTGTCTTCGAATCTCTAATTTATTCAAACTCATTTAAGCATTAACCTCTCAATTTTATCTATAACCTTAAAGTGTTTCACCAAAATAAAAGCAATAATAATCCCAGCAATAGTTAATGTAAGCAAAGATTCAATACTATCAATTCTTTCAGCAATCTTCAAATAAACCCCACTTAATTTCCAGCCAATAAAAGCTAAAATAAAATTTCTTGGAAGTAAACCTAAAAAACTAAATAACCCAAACTTTTTCCAATCAATCTTAACAAGTCCTGCACAACCAGAAATAATACTCAAAGGCATAATGGGAATTGCTCTTAAAACAAACAAAGACCACCTTTGATTCTTATCAAGCTTTTTCTTTACCTTGATAACATCACGCCAGGAAAAACCAAGCCATCTTTGATACTTTTTTATCAATGGCTTTCCACCATAACTTCCAATTCCATAAATAACATAATTACCAATAGTCTGTCCAATTGAAGCTGGGATAGTAACCATCCACAATATTTTCCATAGGCCGGCTGTAAGCACAAGTTCTGGGTCAATCAAAACCAAACCAGCTGTCATGATAATTAATGGTGAAGGAATAGGAGCTAAAATTGATTCTACCATCACACCAAAAACCACTCCCCAAACTCCATAAGATCTAATAGTTTCAAGTATCCAATTAGTTATATCCCCAAGCAACATTTACACCTAAACTTTGATTCTTTGAGATTATTAATAAATCTTTCTTTTGTCATGACTTAACATGTACTTCAAGCTCTAAAACCAGTTTTATTTATAAAGCCCAGCCAAAAGATTTAAAAGTAAAGCCAAATGTCTTAATTCTTAGTCATTAACATGCGAGGTGGTATAAATGGCAGACCTATTAGTAGTTAAATCAAAAATAAAAGACGTTGTTTCAGGCTTAAATGTTTCTGGAGATTTTGCAGAAGCATTGGACGCTGAAGTGAAAAATCTTGTTGTAAAAGCTGTTGCAAGAGCACAAGCTAACAACAGAAAAACACTGATGGCAAAAGACCTGTAAGAATTTTTTTAAGCGAATATGGCCTTAATTTTGGGGCCAGATTTTCGCCAATTTTGATTTATTGATTTTTAACCTAACTTCTATCATATCAAGTTTTTTCTTATCATAATTATCATTAGCTTTGATATTTTTAATTAACTTTTCAAGCTTGGTAATTCCTTTTCTAATCTCTGCAGCTTCCTTGTTTCTTTCAGAAATCTTTTGTTTTTTCTTAGTCTTTGGATGAACAACAACACAATCATGCATAGAGTATCCAATCTTTTCAGCATCTTTAATCTTATCAAATTGAATTAAATTCTTATTACTAATTTGCTTAGCCCAAATACATTCAGGAAGATGTAGTTTGTGTGATTTCTTACTTGCCATGAATTTGGTTTTAGCTTTTTCCAATTTCTTTGTTATTTTCTTAGAATCTGTTAGTGATACTTTCCTTGAAGCCAAGGCCAAATAATACAACAAACGCTCAACTTTACTATAATCCAACAATTTGATAACCTCAAATACTCTCGTCTTCAAATGACGGCAAAGGAACCCTTTGACTTTGTTGTGGAGCTCTAGGTACTCTTGGCACAGGCCTTTGACTTGGAGGTGGCATTGACGTTGGCATTGAAGGTCCAACATTACTTTCCTTAATTAAATTAGCCACAACCAAAATTCCTTTAGCAATCTCCTCATTGTGCTTGAGCAACTGCTCCATCTTACTATTAAGATTATCAAGGTGAGTATTCATACCATCAAGATGCTCATGAGTAGCTTTGTGTGGTTCACCTTCAATATTCTTACTAGCTTCTTGAAAAATTGTGATAAGTAATTTCATAGACTCATTTAAAGTGTCAACAGAACCCTGCAAAGAACTAGGTTTAACATCTTTTTGACCAAGTTGTGATTTCAGATTCTTTATTTGGTCTCTTAATCTTTTTATTTCTTGATGTGGAAGTAAGTCATAATCATCTTCTGCCATTTTAACCTCTTTTTTAGTATATACCTTTAAGAATTCATTATATAAAAGTTTCGGTTTTTAAAAGGTAAAAACAAATAGGACAATAGGCAGTATTGTCTAACACTATTTTTTGTAGAAACCGGGTATACAAATGGGATCATGGGCAATATAAACAGAACCATTATTAGGATCAGGGATAGCAGTTACCATTGCTCGTGAACTGAGTAGCAAATCACCCTTTTGAAGACCTGTTGTCTCAGAAATTGTGGAGATAGAACCAATTACAGGAATTTGCAGGAACTTTGCTAATTCAGTACCAAATTCAGGATAGATTCCTTTATTACATCTGCCAACATTTGCAAATGATAAGCAAGTCACTAGGGTGCAGAATGCTTTATCATTAAACTTAGTTTTTATTTCCGATCCGATCCCATTATTTCGCCAATTTCTTAGATTTTCAATTGTTATTGCATACTTGAGGAAATGATCCTGATTTTGCAAAATCTGTTTTAATTGCGTAAGTTTTAAGTCTTCAGGCCAATGATTAATTGATTCATTCCCCATAATAAACAATGGTAATCCATGAGCATGTATCACCAATTCATCAATACCCCCTTCTGACTCTAGTAATCCAGAAGTAAAAGACTCAGCATCATCAAAGCATGCAACCTGAAGTGAGTAATCAAAATCTCTACCTGGCACATAATGAATATTAAACTTTCTACTTCCACAGTGAATAGGTCTTGATAGAAAATCTCTAACCTTTTCTTCTTCATTGAGTTCTCTTAGATCTTGTACTTCACCATTCTCATCAAATACATACTCTGAAATAGGATAAGATCTAATATCTCTTTCAGTACTTGCAAAATAAAAAACATGTGGCTTTGTCATCAGAAAAGGGAATCTAAATTATTATATAAATCTTCTATACAATATCTCCAAAATACTTGCAATCAGAAAACAAAATTCCCACTATATAGTTTTTGTGGGATACCTTTATCTGGAAGTGTTAAGTTTTCAAGGTTTCCCAAGTTGTAACCATATCCTTCCCTAGTGACATTTACAGCTGCTACTTTGGAAACAGAATCCTCAAAACAACCTGTAAGTCTAAGCAGTCCAAGCTTTTCTACCAACTGTTCTGGTTTTCCTCTTTCACCAAATGCAACAAAATTAACAATAGGATAAGGATGAACATCAACGACCATAAACTCAACAAGGCAATCGTTATACATTGTTCTGTCAGAGTATTGGTTTTGTTCCTCTGATATGTTTAAACCTAATTCAGCAATGATTTCTCTACTAATCTCTAAAAGACCATCTGAATTGATTAATGTTCCAGAATCTAGTTGAATATAAAATCTAATACTTTCATCTAATTCAGTACCATATCGAACCAAAGAAACATCTTCAAAATCAACAGGCATACTTCTCTTAGGGACCAAAAGTTTAACACGTTGCTCTCCAAATTCAGGTTGAGAACCATCTAAAGTAAATTCAAATTTAGTTTCTTGTGGACCAATAATTTTTGAATAATCTACTGATCTTACATCATCTCCAAATTTTGGGATATCATGTACAGTATGCTCACTAAGTCTTAAAAAATGCAGCAAAGAATGACGCCTTATTTTTGCCAATTTTTTACTTGAAATATAATGTACACCGCCATCTCCTTTTAGGACTTTTCCGTCCATAGGATATACTGTTTTATATACCATGGTGATAAGGAATCTAAGTTAGAATATAATTCTTTCTTGTTTATAACTAAGTTCTACAATATTTAACCACTAATCAGTAACATTTTTATACTAAATTTAATCTCTAGTTATTAATGAAAACTGATATCTATTATAGATTCACAGACAAATGTATGTTTGAGTGTTTGCATTGTGCCTTTAGTTGCACTAAGGGTGGTCATACTATGGAATTTTCAGATGCACAAAATGTTCTTCTTAATCTACCTAAAGATCCAAGTGAATTAACCTTATCTGGAGGTGATCCTTTTTATGAGCTTAAACTTCTAGAAAAAATATTAAGCTTTATTCACGAAAATAGAGCTGAAATAATTCCAAATGGTTCTCTAAAAGTTGAAACAACTGGTTTTTGGGCAAATACAGTTGAAAATGCTTATGACATAATAACAATGCTTGTTGATTATGGTGTTAATTGGTTATTGTTCTCAAGCCATGATGAAAATCATACAGGTGAAGGAAGAACAATGGCTGACATAGATTCTTGGGCTCACAATGCAAGAATCGTAATTAATAAACACTTTAATTCCACAAAAGCGATGAACTTAAGCTATTCAGCAACTGATTATATACTCTCTTTTGGAAGGGCTGAAAATCTGCCAATTAGTATAATCAGAAAACAATCAAACTGTTCTATTAATAGAGAGTACAAACAGGGTTACCGGAGATTTACAATTGATCCAAATGGAGAAACATATCTTTGTTGTTGGCCAGCACTCCCCTCAATAGGATCTGCAATAGACCACAATGTTGAAGAACTTTTTACACTGGCTTTGGACGATGAAGCAATTAGTGGCCTAATAAGGGGGGGACCATTTGAAGCAGCTTATGCCTGTAACTTGAATACTGCTCCTTTCTTTTCTTATTTGCGTAATGAATGTCTTGCATGCAAACTAATCTTTCGAGAAATCAAACAACAAAGGCAATAAATCCACCACTTTTGGATAATAAACAAGCATAAATATTTAATTAGAAATGTATTCCCTTTATCATGGATCTACTGCAAAGAATCGAACAAGCAATTGAAGCAAGAAAAGAGCTAAAAGCTGAAAATGGTGGAATTCTTTACGAAGAAGCTGAAGATATGCTAAAATACTTAACTGATAGGTTAGATGATAGTAGACCATTTAAAAAATTATTAGAAAAACATCCGGACTTAATTGGATTTGTAATTAATGATGAGGTACACCATTATCTTGGTCAGATCCCAGGTGACCAAAGACTATCTCAAATGCATAAAGGAGATTTTAACAAACCAGCAGCTTTACTAAGATTTCCTGATCTTTATGGTTTAAGAAAAGACTTACCAGGTAGTATGAGAGATGAGCCTTTTAAGATGCAAATGCAGCAAGACTTTGAAGACACTTATCCAGTATATGCAGGAACAATTGATCCATTAGAATTATTAGCAGAAGCATTGTCTGATGAGAATGTTGATATTCCACTTCCTTTTATTGACGGTGTTTCATTTAGTTACAGTCTTTCTGAAAGCACAACCGAAATAAAAGGAACTTGTGAAAAACCAATAGAACTAATATTATTCAAAGATGAAGTTGACCTACCAAAAAAAGGGCAAAGTGTAAAGCAAGGATTAGATTTTGGTCATGCTCTTAAGGTTGCACCTCAAGTGTGGCTTGCAAATATGATCTTTCCAGATATTAATTATGTGCAAAAACCTTTTGAAATTAAACCTGGTAAATTTAGTGAGACAATTAAAGTTAGTGATGGTACCAAGAACAACAACATACCATTACCTTTTGGCCCTGAAGATGAAGGTCTAACTGATCTTATCTGTGCAGGCGATAGTTTAAGAGCAGTCATATACTCCCAGGTTGAAGAAGAAAAACCAAGATTTGATCTTGATGGAAATTTCCAGGTAAGACCTTTTAGAGCAATGTACGGACAGAGCGAATTATTCATGGGTTCTAATACTGTTGTTAGTGGAGAAAATCTTAGTGGAATAGCAATAATCAATGTACCAGACGGAAAAGAAATCCATTACTTAAGACCAGGTAAGCCAAGAGTGGTAAAAGGTCCAATTTACTCCATGACCAGAAATCTTAAATTTAAAATTGATGGTCTTGCAAAAGAAGTTTTAATGGCAATTCCTTGGATTGCTGCTGGAATTGCAAGCAGTGCTATTGCAATGAAATTTCCTGGACTTGAAAACAAAATTCTAACAACATTGACAGGAGGTTTTGGTGGTGCTATGCTTGGGGCACAAGTAGCCAAATACACTGGAGAAAATCCAAAGTTAGGTTTTGTCTCAGGATTAATTGCAGGAAGCCTGCTAGGGTATGAAATAATGCAAGATCCTGATTCAGCAAAATACATAATCGGAGCAGCAGCAGGTATACCACTTGCAGCAATGGTATTCAAAACAAGCAAAGAACCAAAGTTAATAAAAAAAATAGCAAAAGCAGCAATGATGCCACTCTTAACAACAATGGCAGTTTATGCATCAGATTTTGAAGAATTCCAATCCTTATTTGCAAAATCTGCATTAACATTGGGAGCAATAGAAGGCTACTACACCCTCTTTGGTAGAAGCTTAACAGTAGCCTTTGGTGATCCATTTAATAGAGAAGGATTAGAAAAATTCTTATCAGTTTTTTATGCAGACTCAACAGAAGGAATGCTTTCAGCTCCAGTACTATACAATGATAGCAGTCAATATGGGTTGTTTATTACTTAGACTGTAATAATCAGGAATTAAAGAAAAATTAAATTGGAACCAATCCAATCTGTACCCTTGTTTGATTTGCATCTTGAAATGGTTGATAAATTTGTATTTCAGTCAAATCTCCACCATGATTTTGCACTGATTCCCATAATTGGTCAGCAGTTTCGTTGGCAATTTCTAGTTGATTATTGTATCTAGGCTGAGCATTGTTTTTGATTTTTTGTAATAAAGCATCATGGTAAGGTTCATAGACTTGGCTTTCAGATAAGTTTCCACCATGACTTTGAATAGAAGCCCATAACATATCTGCAGTATTCTGGGCAATTTCCAAATCATCATCCATTCTTGGTTTTGCATAGGTCTTTATTTTATTAAATAGTCCATCTTGAATGTCATAGATAACATTCAATAATCCAACATATCTGTCTCCAAAACCCAATTCTTTTGCCAGATCAAGAGCAACACCCAATGAATCCAAGCGAGAATCTAGTGTCTTAAAAAATCCTTTTTTTGCTTTTCTTATATGAGTTCTAAGATTTTCTTCAACATCATACATATCCTTATTTTGTTTGTGAATCTTGTCTATTGTTATTGATAAATTTGCCAAATGCATTTTTTCTCACCCTGCAAGGTTGATAGAAACTGGAGTATATAAACCTTTTGATTTCTTTGTTACTGGCAAGTGATCATAAATAAGGGGGAAAAAATAATTTACAACAAAATTTATATACAAATACCACTTCAAGTAAATCATGACATCAACCACAAAATCAATCACATACTTTACAAAACCAGGAAAATCAAACACAGACAAAACAATAGAACTTGCACTGAAGCGAGCAAAAGAAGGAGACATAAAGAAAGTAGTAGTTGCTTCATCGTCTGGAGAGACTGGATTAAATACCAATGAAGCTTTTAAAGAACTTGGAATTCAAGTAATACCAGTTGTATTAAATGCAGGATCAAAATACTCTGGTTTAGCAGAATGGAAACAAAACAAAGCTGAATATGAAAAACAGAAAATCAAGTTTGTTCAAGGAACTCATGCTTTTAGTGGAGTGGAACGAGCAATCAATAACAGATGGAAAACAGCAGGCTCAGTAATGGTTTTGTCAGACACATTAAGAACTGTTTGTGAAGGTTTTAAAGTTGCAATAGAAATTGTACTAATGGCAGCTGATGCAGGATTAATATCTATTGATGAACATGTGATCTCAATAGCAGGAACATCAAGAGGCGCAGACACTGCATTGGTAATAAAACCAGCATATTCTCACACATTCTTTGATCTAGCAGTAAGAGAAGTTATTTGCAAACCATTAATAGATGGAGTAAAACATGATGCTCGTTAGAACTGCATAACTCTATCTTTCCTATCCTTCTTCATCATTAACACAACCCTAGACTCAGGTTTTTCATCAATGATCTTGTAAGAAGAATGTTCAGCAATCTTTTCAGAAAATTCTTTTACCTCCTCATGATAAGGCATATTCTCTAAGCTCAAACGCTGTCTTGAAGAACCAACAAACATATACCCTTTAACCTCAACAAACATAGGACTTGCTTTTTCAATTAACCTTGCCCAATTCTCCGGCTCAATCATATTCATACCTTTAATCAAAGTCACTCTTATTGTAGTTCTTCCTTTTAATCCATTAAATATATCCAAAGTTCTGTTTAATCTATCCCAACCATCTTTGAATAATGGCTTGTGAATCGGCTCAAACAAATCTTTATTAGGAGAATTAATTGACAAATACAATTGAGTAGGCATTTCCAACGTATCAATAACCTCTGGTAGCATTCCATTAGTAACAATAAAAGTAGTCTTACCTTCGCTATGTAAAAATCTAATCAACTCATTAAGCTTTGGATACATAGTTGGTTCACCAGAAAGAGAAATTGCAAAATGCTGTGGATCTTGAGCCTCTAAAAACTTTTCTTGATTAGTACCTTCATAACCTTTTAAACCAGTCAACAACCTCCTTTGTTCTTTAACACATCCTTCAACAATCTCTTTAGGATCATCAACAGGCTCAAATTTATTCTTAGCACTATACTCAACAGTTCGCCAGCAATAAACACAATTATTACAACAAAACCCAACAGATGGAGTCATCTGACAACAAAGATGACTTCTAATTCCATAAAACTTTTGCTTGTAACAAACATCTTCATCCTTTAGAGCTTTCTTTGTCCAAGTACAAATTTTAACAGCAGAATGGTTTCCAATAATTCTGTACTGTTGGTTTGTCAAAGTCTTTTTTAGATTCATATTATTAACAAACTTCAATCCATTAAAATAGTTTTTCTTCCTTTATCTTATTTCACCAAAACACTTATATAAGATACAACTTCCACATCTAACTAATGAGTCGTAAAAAGAAAGCGCAAGAAGAACAAGAAAGAATACAACAAGAAATCAGAAGAGTAAGATTACCAAGAGGTGCGCAAGTGTTTGGTATTGTTCTTCAAAGGCATGGCGGCTCAAGAATGAGTGTTCGCTGTTTGGATGGCAAAACAAGAATCTGTAGAATTCCAGGCAGATTAAAACGAAGATTATGGGTCAGACCAAATGACATTATTCTAGTCCAACCATGGGAATTGGGTGGAGACGAAAAAGGAGATGTTATTTTCAAATACAGACCTTCTCAAGTAAACTATCTTAAGAAAAAAGGTTATTTAAAGAAATTAGAAGATTCTGATGAGTTTTAACTACTCAATAATGAAAAACTTTATATAGTGTACCTTATTTACTACTGTTATGAAATAC
>CAYQPU010000042.1:0-10260 GCA_964419615.1 uncultured Methanosarcinales archaeon
GATATATAAATAAAAGATATCAAAATTAGTATTAATTATTAATAAACAAAAAGAGGTGTTTCAAAATAGTAAAATACAAGAAGGGTCAGAAAATTAAAGGGATAAAAAACAAACCCTTATTGAAAAAGAAATTAGCAATCGTTAGAAAGAAACGACTGGCTTATGCTGGTGGAAAAACTGGTAATTATACAATTACTATTGGTGCTGCAAAAAAAGTAGCAAAGAAAAAAAAGGCTAAAAGAAAAGTAGTCAGAAAGAAAAAACCAGTTAGAAGAAAACCGGCTAAAAGAAAAGTAGTCAGAAAGAAAAAACCGGTAAAAAGAAAAAAACCTGCTAAAAGGAAAGCTCCTAAAAGAAAACCTGCTAAGAGAAAACCAGCTAGAAGGAAACCGGCTAAAAGAAGACGAAGGCGGTAAATTTTTTTTTATTTTATCCTATTTCTTTTTTTTTAAAATGGGGAAGCTTGACAAAGGAAGGTGTGGTTTGTGTTGCAGTCTTGTAGTTAGACTAAATAAGGATGATATTGAAAGAATCAAAAAGCTAGGTTTTTCTAAAAAATATTTTGTTGAAGATCATCGAGATGATAAAATCTTAAAGAAAGTTAATGGTTATTGCCAGTTTGTTTTAATAAAAGAAGGTATTGCTACTTGCACAATATATGATAAAAGACCAAAGGTTTGTAGAGATTATGTTTGTATTCCTGATGGAATGGATGATTGCAAACTAAAAAGACACTACTCTATAACTGATTATAGCAAAATCTAGAAATAATCTTCCAAACCTTTTTGTTTTGGTTTAGGTATTGTGTTGTGAGTTTGTTTTTTGTTTTCTACCTGTTCAACAAACAAAGGTTTACCATATACTCCATCATAGCCTGGCTTAACTTTTATGTTTTGCTTTCGATTTAATAGAATATATTTGACAATTTTGATATCAATGTGCTTTTCTAATTCTTCTTGAGTTACATTTAACATGATATTTAATTCATTTCCAAAGTTCTCAATAAGTTTGTTATATATTCCCCATACTTTCTGTGTGGCAACACCCATACCTAATACTCCTGCAATGATTTCTGACAAAGGGATTAATTTTGTGAATGGTACGGCTTTTTTTGGAACAAATCCTTCTGGTCTGTCTGCAAGTTCTTCAACTCTGTGTAGTACACCTAAAGTTAAAGGTTTTTTACATACAGGGCATATATTTTTGTTTGATAAAGATTTTTTTGGTTCATATACAATTCCGCATTTTCTATGACCATCATAATGATATTTACCTTCGTGGGGCCAGAATTCAATTGTCTCAACAAAACCTTGCTTTGTTTTAAGCGTATTTAGTATGTTATTGTAAGTTAATTCTTTCAAATCAAATATATTACATTCTCTTCCTAGTCTCCATGGCCAATGACTGTGAGCATCTGAATTGCTTATTAGTGTGTATTTGTCCAAAGCAGAGAGTCTCCAATTCATTTGTGGGTCTGAACTAAGACCTGTTTCTAGAGCATGGATGTGTTTTGTTTGGTCTTTGAAACAATCCTGGATCTTATCAAATCCTGATTTTGAGCCAAATAGGCTAAACCATGGAGTCCATATATGTGCTGGGATTACTTCTATTTGTTTGTTTATTTGTTTAAGCATTTCTACAAAATCAGGACAAGGTATGCCAAATATTGGCCTTCCATCATAGTCAAGTCTTCCTATGGTTAATAGTTTTTCATTGATTTGTTGCACTGTTGCAATGTCTGGTGCGAGTATCACATTGTGAATTTTTCGCCCCTTTCCATCTTGAGTGTATATTAAAGATATTTCTGTTTGTAAGATGAAATTGAATCCTGAGTTGGTTTTTAAGATTCCTGTCCCATCTTCACGAAGTGTTTGCTTTAGTTCTTTTAACCATTCGGGGTGCGTGAAGTCACCAGTTCCAAGCAGATTGACTCCTTTGATTTTAGCATATTTTTCAAGATTAGTAATTGTCAATGACTTTGATGTTGCTCTTGAATATTTTCCATGGATGTGAATATCTGCAATAATTTTCATACTGTGTCAAATGTTTTAATATAATATAAATGTTACGAGTAAAGACAATCTGCAGATATACTTATTTTTAATTCACAAGTAAATACATCAGACACATTACTTATCCAATCAGATTTTTATACTCATAATGCAACTACGTATTCTGAGTTGTAAAAACGAAAGTTTTATATATTAATCAGCAATAAAATAGAACATTAAGAGTATTAAAGTTTATACATTACCCTAAAAAGGAGGTTGATATTATGAGTAAAAGAGCTCAAGCTGCCATGGAATTTTTAATGACCTATGGTTGGGCTATTATGGTTGTTCTAATTGTCATAGGTGCTTTGGCATATTTTGGAGTATTAAATCCTCAAAGATTATTACCTCCTAAGTGTACATTTCCAACTGGACTTAGTTGTAGAGATCATATTGTAACTGCTAGTGGTGACGAAGTAAAGATCAACCTGGTTAATGGTCTTGGAAAAGCAATATATATCAGAAATGTCAGTGCAGATCCTTTAACAGGAAATCCCATAACAGCACCTTGTAATGCAACTATGGTTAGTGCATTGTATGTAAGGAATGGAGACAGTGTTGATCTTAATCTAAACAGTTCGTGCACAATTGCTAATATGTTTGTAGATCCAAATACAAAATACAGATGGGATATTAACTTGGATTATTACTATGCTGACTCAGATGCATCTTATACAAAAACAATATCTGCAGAGCTGTTGACTAGTATAGAAGAATAATTCTGATTATGCAATCAAGTAAAGGAAAAGCACAATCTTCTATGGAGTTTGTAATTACATTTGCAATAGCTTTTATGATATTACTACCTGTGATTTACATTTTCCATAACTATTCTACAGATTCAACTCAACACAGAGATTATAGTATGGTTAATGTTATTGGGAATGATATTGTAAATGCTGCTGAATCTGTTTATTATATGGGTAATCCCGCTAGACTCACTTTAGTTGAAACAATGCCAACAGGTATTAAATTAATACACATTGAGTCTAACTGGACTAAAGATATAAATGAACTTGTTTTTCAATTTTTTTCTGGAGAGAATGTTTCTTTTTTTTGTAATGTTAATATAAATGAATCTTTTAATAATGCTAGTTTCACACAAGGTATTAAGAAAATTGTGCTTGACTCAGCAAATGATTCAGTTTACAAATGGGTGGAGATTAAAATTGAATAAAGACAAACATTTCTTTAGACCAAAGAATATTTTGAATAGAGCACAATCTTCTATGGAATTTGCAGTTATTATCAGTTTTATGTTTATGATTCTTACAATATTTTTCTGGGCAGCTTCTGAGAGACTTTCTGAGATTCAGGACCAGAATGATAAGGCATTATTGGAAGATATGGGCAGTTATTTAAAAAGTGAACTGCAACTTGCTGCTGGAGCTGTGGATGGGTACCAAAGACAGTTTGAGATTCCAAGAAGATTAGCTGGTTGGCAATATCAGATTGTTGTTAATCCTTATTCAGGAACAGATATTAATCATTCAGAAATTATTTTAAGTTATGTTAATCATAGTGTGATATATGAATACACAATAGCTGTTCCGATTAATGTTACTGGGTCTATTGATCCAATGGAGAGTTTAGATGTGAATGTTAGCAAATTAAATAATATTATATATATTAATTCATAATGAAAATTTGATGGAAAAAGAATTTTCAGATTAGAAAATACATTGTGTTTTTAATAAATTATATAAACTATGAAACACAGAAAAAGCAGAAAGAAGAAAAAAAAGGTGAATAAAGTAGATACTAAATCACAAACATGGTCAATTGATGTTTTACTAGCGGCAACTTTGTTTGTTGGAGGTGTTGTAATTTTCTTTTATGTGCTTTCGTTTTCAGGAGATTCAAAAGCAGTTCAGGAATTGAGTGTTGAATCTGAGTCGATTCCTGAAAGTGTGATTGCACAGGATGAAAGATCTGTTTCATCCACCACTTTTGTTATTGGTAATAAGGTTGATGAAGAAAGACTAATTAGTGTTAGTGGAAAATCCTATGAAGATATTAAATCACAGATAGGAGTATTTAGTGATTTTTGCATTCATTTTGAGGATGATGACGGAAATCTGATTAATATTGGTGATGATCCATTAAACCCAAGGTATTCAATTGGAGATCCAAAATTAAATTTTACTATTATTGACAAAGATGGGCAGCAACTAGTTGTTCAGTGTGGGACTTAGTTTTCGACAGGAGTTACTTTTTTAGAAGTTGTTTTATTGTTTTTTAGTATAAAATCTTTTAGTTTTGCTGTGATTGTTGCTAAGATTATACTATAAAACATAAACACAAGTATTAAGTTTAACAATAATGGAACCCCTTCAAGCTGGTGTAAAACGCTTCCTGAATCTGAATACAAGGTAGTTAATGCAAACGCTATAGTTGCAACTGCTATTCCTTTTGCAACATTCAAGGTCATGAATAATTTTTCTCTGAAATTTAGTTCATTCTTAAAGACCAAATCAACAGTTACAAATCGAATTATTAGATAAACAAAAAATAATAATAGTGATCTAAAGAAGAAATCAAACTCTAATGGAATTTCTGTTATTAGTCCTATGAATACAAAGACTAGTATCTGTAAAGCAGTTGCTAGTGTTGAAGAGAATTTTTGCAGTTTTTCTTTTTTGTCTTTTCTTGCTATAGAAAAATTTCCAAAATATAATCCTAAAGTGCTTACTGCCAATACACCATTTCCATTTAGGTTTTTTGCCAAAATATATGTTAGAAGTGCTGCGGTTAGAACTGTCAATGAACTGAGTTCATCTGAGTATCTTTTTCTCATGAATTTAAAGAAAACTAGACCTACTAATACTCCTGCACCTATTCCTGTTACAAATTGCTGGATAAATGGGAGGATTTGCATTGCTATTTTGTCCCAGAGTCCACCTGAACCCAAATTCACCATTAAATCTATTACTATAAATGGGAGCAGGGCCATAAATGGTGTGTTAAAGACAGCTTCTATTTGGAGAATCTTGCTTAGTTTAGTTTTGCTGTCTTTAAATGCGATGATTGCTGCTGATGGATCAGTACCGCAGTTAATGAATGCAAATATTAGTGCTAAAGCTAATCCTAAAAAGACGTTTGTGTTGAATTTGAATAATAAATATGCGCCTGCTGTAAGAAATACTGCATTTAACCCTATAAAACCAATGACCACTTTTAATACCTGGGATGATACTCTGTCAACATCCCTTAGTTTGAATTTTGAAGTTCCTTCAAATACTATCATTATTAGCGCGAGTAAGGCCACAGCTGCCAGGAATTCTGTAGGGAAGAAGACTAATTTTTCTCCGTCAACTGTGAGTTGATTTAGTGCAATTCCAAAAAATATCAAAAGTAAAAAGTTAGGTATCTTAAGATAGTCGCTTAGAATTGAACATAGGATTCCTACTAAGAATATTACTGCGATTATTGTTAATGCACTTAGTGCTGCGATTTTACTAACCTCTTTTTTTAATCATCATCAAAAAATGATTGCAATGATCTATATTCTTGTTTTTCTTTTGGTATTTCTAGTTCAATAAAAGCCTTTAAGAACTTTTTCCTACTCGGCTTTTTATATGTTTTGTATAATTTCTTTGCTAAAGTCTCTGGTTGTGAAAGTTGAGAGTTTTGAAGTATTTGGATTAATAGATTCTCAAATGCTTTTTTTTCTACAATTTTTTGAGTCTGGGAGTCTTGTAAAAGGTTTTTGAGAAGTTTTCTTTTTGTTGGATGTTTTGTGTTTTTGATTAAAAGTGCTAGGTTATCTGGGTCTTCGAATAAGACATGTCTAATTAATTGTAGTGTTCTTAATACCGGATCTTGGTAGTTTTGCATGTCAATGTTTTTTGTTACTTGGTATAGAATATCTTGGAATTGTAGGATAGTTATTCCTTGGATGTTTTGCTCGACTGTTGTAACTAGAACTTTTTCATATTCACCTGTGTACCCTAAATGTTGTTTTAGGTAGGATTTTATTGCTTTTTCTATTCCTGGCTTATTGAATTGCTCTTTTATTGCTCTTGGAGAATTAGGTTGCATTGATACAGAACAGTTTACTTCAATATGCTGGATGATTGGATCTTTTGTTGCTTTTATAGCTAGAATGTCAATTACTCTGTTTTTACCTGCATTTAGATTATTAATTACTCCAAATCCATTTTGGTTTAGCCAGATGTTTACTATTTTCTTTTCTGGAAATATTGTAATCCACCCCTTATAGTGTAATATTTAAGATTTCAATATATAAATGTTGTTGAAATGTTGTTGAAATGCTCTTGGTTTGCCCATAGGTAATAAATACCACTATTTAGTAATTAAAATAGAAATATTTATATAAAGACTTTTATTCAAAGTTGATAGGTGTTTAAAAATTAGTTTAAAAACTCATACTATGCAATGGACAGGTATTGCTGTGCCTATAAATAGTCTGGATTTCATCTTTTATGATGGTGTGTTTAATAATTGGCAGGAATATGTTAAATTCTTATATAATGCTGAATTCTTCGGTGACACACTTGATTGGGGTATGTCTTACAATGAATTTGAAAAGAGTTTTCTTACGAAGATACGATTTTCAGGTTTGACAAGTGATAAAGGTGGTGGAACAAACCTAAATTTTGAATATGAAAGTGAAGAAGCATCAGGAAAGGTTTTTAGATATGGACATACAAGATATACTGACATTGGGAGTATTTTATCTTCTAATGGTTATGGTTTGTTTGACACATTTATTCCAGGACATGAAGAGGTTCATATACTAGCAACAAGATCACAGACTGGTTTGTTTGTATCTGAAATGAGAAATCAAGGTGTGAAACTAGGTAAGGAGTATGATAAGGACAGACTTACACAAGATCAAGAGGAAACTTTAGCAAATTTAGGTGGTTTTACTTCGCTTCAAAAGAATTGGCCCAACTTTTCCATAAGTATGCTTTCTGATTACAAACATGATGATAATTTTGAAATAGCAAGAGAGTTGTATAATTCAAAGAGTCTTCATAATAAAAGTTAGTCTCCCAAAGTTCTACTCATAATATTCCAACTTAAGATATTCACATCCTCTCTGGTGCCTCTATCCCTAGCAGAGTAAGTCCATTCTCCAGGACTTGTCTTGTTGAGTCAACTAATGCTAGTCTTGCTTTGCTGAGTTCTTGGTTTTCTCCTAGAACTTTATGTTTGTGGTAGAATTCATTGAACATTTGTGCAAGATCTAATAGATATCTGCAGATAAGGCTTGGTTTATAATGGGATGCTGCTTGAGTTATTATTTCTGGAAAATTACCTAGTTGTTTTATTAGGTTATGTTCTGATTCATTTTGAAGTAAGGAATAATCAAACTTTGTTATTATCTTCTGCTCGCTTTTTCTAAGAATTGAACAGATTCTAGCATGTGCGTATTGTAGATAAGGTCCGGTTTCTCCTTCAAAACTTACAGATTGTTTTGGATTGAATAACATATCTCTATATGGATCAATTTTCAATATGAAGAATCTCCAAGCAGCGTCACCAATTATTTCTGATCTTTGTTGAAGATCATCAGGATTTAAATCAGAATGTCTTTTTTTAAGCTCATTTTCTGCTAATTGTCTTGTTTCTTCTATAAGATTGTCAGCGTCAATAACTGTTCCTTCCCTTGACTTCATACGACCTTCGGGTAGATGAATCAAACCATAATTTAAATGATGACATTTACTTGCCCAAGGTCTTTTGAGTAACTCAAATATTTTAAAGAGTTGTCTGAAATGTAGATTATGTTCATTTGCAACAATGTATATCATCCTATCTGTTCCAAAGTCTTTTTGTCTTTGTTCTGCAAGATAAAGATCCTGAGTCATATAAACCGAAGTACCATCAGATTTTCTTAGGATCTTGTCAGGGATTCCAAATTGTTCTAGTTTAGCCATAACTGCTCCCTCTTCAATTTGAAAGATTCCTTTTTTTAGACCTTCATCAACAATTCTACTGCCTTTTTTGTAAACATTTGACTCAAAGTACTCTTTGTCATAAATAACTCCTAATTTTTTGTATGTATCTTGGTATCCCTTTAATACCCAACCGGTAATTTTAGACCATAATTCTTTTGTCTCTTTGTCATTTGATTCCCATTTGACAAGCAAGTTAGCAGCTTTTTGTTTCAAGCTAGGATCATCCTTAACTGCATTCTTAAACTCAACATAACAGTTTGCAACAAAATGATCAGATTTTTCCTTAGGTTCTTCCCCATCGTGAAATAATTTGTACCCCAACATTGCTTCACATAAACCCATCCCTCGATCATTATTTATATTTACTAGAATCACTTTAAATCCATTAAATTTCAAAATTTTTCCAAGGGAAACTCCAATTGCTGCATTTCTAACATGACCCAAATGTAAACTTTTGTTTGTATTTGGTCCAACATATTCAACCATAATCTTCTCTTTTTTTGCTGATCCAAGTCCAAAATCTTCTTTCTTAGTCAATACTTCCTTTAATACATACTTAGATAATTCTTTGCTGCCGATAAAAAAGTTAACATAAGGACCATTCACTTCCACTTTTCTAATTATTTTATCAACTTCAAACTTTTTTGCTAGATCTTCTGAGATTTCATTTGGGTTTTTCTTTTGTGTTTTTGATAGTGCAAAGCAAGGGAAAGCATAATCTCCAAGTTTCGGATCTGGGGGTACTTCTAATAAAGTGTTTATTGAAGATTTGTCTAGCTTTGTTAGTTTTGCTAGTTTTTTTGATATTTTATCTTTGAATATTTGCATAAGCTAGAAAACAGAGTGTTTAGTTATAAACTTTTTGATAATAGAGGAAGGCAATGACAAAGAGGAGCCCCAACTTGGCCTGCTTTGTGTGAGTGAGACTTGGATCTAGGTAAGAGTAATTAAAGGAGCAGTTTGCCATATCTTGAATAAATTGTATTTTTTACAAGTCAGCAAACTGGCTCACTAACTGGCCGATTGAGGCTCCTCTTATTATTTAGATTACCCTTTTATGATGCAGAACTAATAATAGAATACTTCCAACAGTTAGTGTTGTTGCACCTAGTACAGTTAATGCTTGTAATAGAGAGTAGACATCTGATATCCAACCTATAATTGGAATTATTAATGCATAGACAAATCTTGCTAATAGGTTTTGTACTGATAGAATGGTTGCCCTAACTTCTGATTTTGTTCTGGCGTTTACATAATCAGAGAACACAACCATTGAAAACCCTCTCACAAATTGGTGAAAGTATATGAAGATGAAACCTAATGGAATTACTATGTTGCCCATAAATAGATAACCTGTTCCAACAAGTATCATGAGTAAAATTAATGATGCTTTAAAGCCGAGTTTTTGTTCTACCCAGTTTGATAGTTTTGAACTAAATGCAGATATTAATTGGAATGTTGCCCAGATTATACCAAAGAAAAATACAGGGATGCCTATGTGCTTAAAATATGGTTGGTATAGTAACCAGCCTGCATTGTTTAATCCAAAGATTAGACCAGAGTATATTATTAGCCAGAGTAGTTTTGAGTCTTTTGACAAGGTTTTGAAAACAATCTTGAAAGTTTTGGCTAGTTCTCCTTTTTTATGCATTGTTTTGTGTTTTTTAGGTTCTTTTAGTGTAAAGGATATTGGTGCTAGGAATATGAAAAACGGAATCATTGCATATAATGTATACCTAAAGTTATATTCTCCAATTATCCCACCTAGGATGCTTGCTATTGATAGTGTAAATAAGTGAATAAAATGAATATTTCCCCAGACTTTTTTATAGTCTTTTGGTTTTTCCATTTCAAGCAAAGTGTCATAGACCATTGCTGAGTCTGCGCCTGAAATAAATGCTCTGCCTGCTGCCCAGAACAGTTCTGCAAATAAGAATTGCATGAAGTTTTGACCTATGCTGTATGTAATGATTCCTATTGTAAAACAAACAGAACCAATGATAAATGAAAGTCTTCTACCATATACATCTGCAAAGTATCCAGTTGGTATTTCAAATAGTATCACGCAAATTGAGAATAGTGATTGCAGGATCATAATTTGAGTTAGACTTAGACCATTTTCCTGCCAGAACAAAACAACTATTGGTGCAAATAGCATTAAGCCTAATACCATGTTGAATATGTAAAGCTTGATTATATTCTGTTTTATACTGTTTTTCATGGTTTAGAATTAACCAAGAAAGGAGTGATATAAATGTTTTGAAAGAATTAAGATTTTGTTA
>CAYQPU010000043.1:0-10046 GCA_964419615.1 uncultured Methanosarcinales archaeon
GTTGACTAATATATCACTCTTAAGTAGTAAGAAGAACAATTTATATATAAATATTCCTGAAAAACAACATAAAAGAGACTATCCCTTGATTTTTCTAGCCAGTTCAGCTAATTTCTCTTGATCAGCTGGTTTACTATCATTTGATGCAATAAATCCTTCATATTTTTCAAAGTATCTATTGAAATGCTCTGATTTTACAGGTTTCCACTCTGCTACATCTTCTGTTCCATGCATTGGGAATAGTTTTAGATGTAAGTGATTTACACCCATTCCTTCAAAGATTATTCCTGTTCTTCCAACATCTTCTAACTTTTTATTAAGTAAAGAACACACTTTTCTTGCTGCTAAGAATATTCCTGTTGCAACCTCGTCTGAGACTTCTAAAATATCACTTGAATAATGTTCTTTTGTGACTATAACTGTAAATGCTTCTGTATTTGGAAATATTGAAAGAATTGCAATATGTTTTTCATCTTCCCAGATCTTATGACAAGGAATTTCTCCCTCAATAATTTTACAGAATATGCAATCTTTGATTGCATGCTCAGAAATCTTTGTTTTCTGTTGGATACAGTTTTCCATTTGATCACCCCAAGAATTTATTTAGTTCATTTAAGTTTAATATTCTGTCTTCAAAGTTTTTCCTTCGATCATTCCTATCTATTAAAACAGGTTTTATGCCAGCGTTTCTTGCGCCAGCTATGTCTGATTCTATGCTATCTCCAACCATTATTACATCTTCTTTTTTTAATTTTAATTCATTAATGGCAAAGTCAAACATTTCTGGGTTTGATTTTAGCATTCCTTTTTCACAGGATAATAAAATTAAGTCAAAGCAATTTTTCATTTCATACTTTTCCATGACTGATTGCACTGAGAAGCTGTCTGTGTTAGATATAAGTACAATTTTGTAATCTTTTTTTAGGTTTTCTAGAACTTCTAATGTTTCTGCAAATGGTTTTGCCAACAGTTTATTTTTGTTCCACATGCCAACTAATCCATCTAGCATGCTTTTTGTAGGTGTGATTTTAAATTCCTTACAGACATTTTCAAAAGCCTTGTATAAATCTTCAAAATCCTTTGTCATAAAAGATTTTTCAAATCTTACTATGTATTCTGGAAATGGTAATTTGTATAGTTGTAACAGATTTTTTGCCTGCCTTACTGGACTTGGAAATACTCCATTCTCAACTAAAGTACCCCAAAAATCAAAAAATATTGCTTTTACCATCCCCAAATATAAAGTTAAAACGAGTGATATATAAATTTTGTGTAAGTATGATTAAGGTATTAGATGTGAAGTTTTAGAAATGATCAGATCTCTGTACTTATCAAAAGGAGGTGTGATTGTCAGGTAAACTTCAAGCTTTTCTGAATCAAATTCCCCAATTGGTTCAATTTATTTAATTAATTATGGTATCAAAATATTTATATTTACTGTTCCGTTCTTATCTAGTATGGAAGAATGCATAGAGATTATTGATCATTGTTCTGATTACTCTGATTTCTTTAGAAGAATAGAGGAAGCCGATAACCCAATAACCCGGAACCTAGGCCTTGTGTATCTTGGACTTGCAGGTATATTTGACAAGAATGTTTGGAAACGACAAGCTGATCGTAGAAATGATAAACCTCACATAGTAATAGCGTCTCAAAATGGAACTTTTGGAGGAGCAATTGTAAGGAGCTTTTTTAATGAAAGTGATGTTTTTCCTACATTAATAGAAATCCAGCAGGCATATGGAGTAAAAACTGAAGATAGCCAAAGTTTAGAAATAGTTGATGGTGCTTATCAGCTTGACGTAGGTGAATCAGCCAGGGTAAGGATTGCCCCGAATGAAACTGACTTATTTTCGAATCACCCTGAAGCTAACGCGGTTTTACTCCACTTGGGAGTATTTGAAGACTATCATGACATGACGGACACACTAAATGTTGTGGTAAACAGTACACCAATATTTAATTCAGATAGTGATGGGCAAAAATTGGCACAGATAAATCAATATCATTTGCTTCTTTGACATTCAATATTTGACATTGGTGAAAATGTACAAGGTACAATGTTAATAGCACCGCAAACAGATGAGTTTCCTTTAATGCTTCAATATAGACCATGCAAACCATAATTATTTGTTATTTCTAGTGACAACTGATATATTTTTATAATTAATTGCTTTTTTAATAACTATGATAGATTTCAAGAATTTAAAAAAGAAAGGAACAAGAGTAATTTGGCCAGAATTTTGTGGTTATGGAAGTATTGCCTTAGATCATCCAAATGTTGGGATAATTAATAGAGAAGGAGATCAAGTATTTAAAGGAAAATTCACAGATTTTGAAGCAAATTTATCTTACATTCTGAAACTAGAGCTTCAGCCAAGATCTCACAGAATTGTGGATGTTGATTTACAGGGAAACACACCTGATCTATTCTTAAAAGATGGATATCATTGTTTTGATGCAAGACTTAAAATGGGATCTGATTTGAGTGGCTCTGATTTTTGGGACACTATTAAATCTGATAATATTGGGGATATTGTTAAGACAAAAAAGAGACACTTGGTTTTAGCTTGGAGAGAAGGAGGAAGTATAGGTTGCTTACCTATAACCCAACAGGATATTGGCATTGTTGGTCCAGATAATACTTTTCTCATTGGACATGTTAATGGGATTGACTATTTTTCAGATAATTTTGCCTACATGGTTGATTTTTCAAATGATAACAGGGATTTCAACATGGTTACTGGAAAGAAGATTCCTACTCAACCAATTGGTCTTCCCATTGTAGGTTTTTTACTTCCAGAAGGATATCGAGCTTTTGATACAAGTTACCAACCTGCGCAAGGAAGAGTTCAAATGGGTTAGCTCAACCTTGGCCAAGATGAGAGTGAGACTTGAATCATTAAATTAGGCGTTTTGGAACAGTTTGTTACTTTCTTAAGTATATGGTATTAAGTTAATGATTTATCTAACAAACTGTCGAGCGAACAGGCCTGCTTGAGCTAACCTGCGAGTATTTACCACAAGCTTTTAATATGATTACATTCTACTTTTATATTATGATAGCATATTTATTGATTTCACTAAAGGAAAGCTCAGAGCAGGATGTACTTTTAGAGTTAACAGATATGGAGGAGGTAATAGAAGCACATATCTTATTTGGGGAGTGGGATTTAATTGCTAAGGTTAATATTGAGTCTCCACAAGATATGGGAACTTTTGTTATGGAGAAGATTAGATCCTTACCTCAGATAAAGATAACTAGTACTTTGATTGCTGCAAAGTAAGTAAACTCATGAAGAGCAAGTTTTTAATATTTAATGCCATTTCCCTTACTGTATGACTGATAAATTTAGTATATTTTTTACACATTTGAACGAGGCTAATGTCAAGAATTATTCTGCACGTGATGAATTAAAACCTCTGCTTGGCGATCTCCAATTGGAGAGGCAAACTTTTTATCATCCTGATTGGGATCTTTACTTACATGATGACAATTACTTTGCTGCAATATACAGGGAGGGGGAATGTCTTGTGGCTGGTCCATATGAAGGGTATTTGGATATTAAAAAGGACTTAGAAACTATGACTGATGTTGCTTTAGATGAGAGCAAATTTTCAAAATTTATCAGAGGAAAAAGTGATTGGCCCATATTGGCTTTCTGGGGAACTTCAGCTTTAACTATAATATATCAAGGATTTTCAGAAAATAAAATTCAAGCGATTGACAATATGGTATATGCTATGGGGGAAGGTGTTATTAATTCACCTAGACTTGAAGTGACTATTGCTGGCGTTCTGGCATCTTTCTTAGCAGTTGTGGCAATAACTGGGGTTTATGGTCTATACAGAGTTGGTATGGAAGCTCTAGTAAGTTACAAAAGATCTAAATTACTGTCAGAAGGATCTCAAAAATATGTCTTTGGAAAAAGTGCTGAGAAGTGGTTAGACACCATGAAACAATTTGAAGATATTAAAGCAGATGATCTCAGTTTAGCAGATTTCCTTAAAAAGGCAGGTATGGATAGCAACAGATGGCTTAAAGCTATGACCCAATACAAGGAAGCTTTTTCTGGAGAACTAGATCTAGATGGATTTCTAAAAAAGAGTGGTTTTTAGAAAGTATTATTTACTAGATATTTTTAATTTTGTTTTATGAATTGGATTTTAGCAAGTGCAATTATGTATTTATGTTCTGTTTTTATTTACATCATAATTAGAAAATTACAGTTAGTTAAAGTTTCTGTTAATACTTATTTGTTTTATATGTTTTCAATGTCAACTGTAATTTACTTAGGATTGATTATCTTTTTGAAGATTCCAATGGCCTTGAGTGTTTCGCAACTTGTTGTGATAATTATTGCTGCTGTGTTGTTTAGCTTTATTGGCAATGTTGTTTCAAATCATGGAATTCTTAATGCACCTAATCCAGGTTATAGTTTGATTATTCAAAAGAGTTATTCTTGGTATACAACCTTAGCTGCTTTTTTTTTGTTTGGTTCTGACCTAAATATTATGAAAGGTATTGGAATAGGGATTATTGTCTTGTTTACAGGGATGATTGTTTATTCAAAAAAATCTAAGAAAACCGACAAAAAATGGATAGTACAGTCATTTGGAGGATTTTTTTGTTTTGGTTCTTTGGCTCTTACTTCAAAGCATTTGTTAAACCAGGGTCTTGATCCAGCTGTAATTTTATTTTATGTTTGCTTTATTGTGAGTGTTCTTTTGGGATTTAGATCAAGATTTAAGTTTAATGTTAAGAAAAGATGGCATCTGATTATTCCTCTTGGTTTTTTGCAGGCTGGTTTTAATTTATTTATGAAGATTGCTTATCAAACTGCACCAAATCCTGGTTATGTAAATGCGATTAATACCTCATCAATTGCTGTTGTTACTTTGCTTACAGCATTGATATTCAAAGATCATCTTTCTTTAAGAAAGCTTGTGGGTGTTGTTGGTGTTATTCTTGGTATTGTACTGATTGTGCTTTAATCCATATTTTTTAATCTTGATTCCACAGGTATTACTGAGTACAAAATCACTGAAGCTGGGAAATATTTTTCACCAGGATCTCCATCGCAAAGAGGTGAGAGTTTAAAATGAGTTTCTCTTGAAGTTGTTATTATTCCAAGATCTGCTCCAACTGCTACAAATTGTTCTTCTAGTGAGTCAAATTTCAGGGTAGTATCATATTCCTCAGGTGACCATGCGTGATTACTTAAAGCAATTTGATCACATTCTGTTTTAAATTCCTCAACTAAATAACCAAAAATATTTTCCCCTTTTACAATATATCCCATCCCAGGATTCTGTTCTTTTAATTGATCTAGACTCAAACCAGTTATTTTTATGTTACTCATATTTAACCACTGTTAGTATTTGTGTAAGTAGCTAATTTGGTGATGTTAATATATGTTATGGGAGAGAGGTCTTTATTTTATGAAAGTAATTTGCTATTTTTACCCATTATGAGAAAAAGGCTTGGACACATCTAGTGCATCTTCCACGAGATTGCCATAGTTTTTATTTCAAATTTCTAGAGCTTTGAAATATCCCCATATATTCATCAAACACTGTTTGAGCCCAATTAAGTCTTTTTTTTAATTTTCTTTTACTTAGAAGTTCTCTTGGTGCATAGCCATGTACATGATGAATTTCTGTTTTAATTGGATCATTTTCCCATCCTTTTGCATAATAAAATGCTGCACCAACTTGGTATTTTGTAAATTCTTCTTTGACTTCTTGCATACCAGATAGAAGTAGACGATACATAAAGTTCGCTTTGGGATTGTTTCTGATTTTTACATCATTCTTGAATCTTTCAAAGAATTTGGCTTGAGGTACTGGCTCGCCTTGATTTTCTGGATAACCTGTTTGTTCTTCTTCTTGAATCCACATGTCAGGTAATTCAGAGTAATGGCTGAATTGAACAATGTTTCTTGGAAGCCATCTTGAAGTTGGTCCAGCTATTACAATATCTACATTTTTACTTGTGCCGCGCTGACTAGTGTCATGAAGTATCATTTCTCTTAAGTTATTTACAACAGCATCAAGTGTTGGTGCATATGCCATGTCTCCAAATTCTTGATCTGCATATTCTGCTTCTTTTTCAAACTTTAATACATATGGTCGCATAAGCATTCCTTTTTCTGGATTTGACATCTGCCTCACATTTAATTGCGATGTATCTGATGGTTCTCTTAGGTAATGAATTCTTTGGGGTTTATGGATTATCTCTCCATCAGGTGTTGCAGTAAATGAGCCAATAAATGGCCCATCCAAATTGTCAAAACCTATTGCTAACACATCAACTTAGCCTTCAAATTGTTCTGTTTCAATACATGCGTATCCTTGGAGTAAATCAAAGTCTAGTCCCACATGTTCATTTGAAAACTTTTTATCACTAAAATCAAGTATGATTGGGTCAGTTACAACTGCCAATTTTCCACACAATTGTACTTTGTTTAGTTCAGAATAAGGATCAAAATCTTTATGATCTTCATAGAATGAAGCTAATCTTTCATGTGGAGGATGTCTATCTGAAATTAATATTGCATGTTCTATTCCATTAAACTCAAATGTTGTTGCATATGCTTGTCCCATATATGAATTAGAGGTTGGATGAGGCTTATTTTACTTGCACCCATATGATAAGTATAGTAATTATTTTTGGTTGTTTAGTAATAATTTATATATAGAATTTGATTCCCTTTACTTATGTTTCATATTAATCAAATGTTGAAGGCCAAAAAAACATTGAAATCTTCCTTGCTCGAGTTAAAACTACCTGAAACTTATGTTGGAGCAACTGTACATGACTTTCTAAAGGAAAGCAAAAAGGGTACTATTCAAACTACAAGTTATCTAAAATCTTGGGGTTGGAGTTTGGCCGGTAATCAAGCTGGAGAATTTCTTGTTGGTAAAGCTATGGTTTATTTGCTTCGTACAGAATACAAAAAGAGCAGCGACCATTTTGGCCATATTAAAGATAGAGGAGTTGGTCCTCTTGAAGAAATAATGCTAAAAATCCATTATCCTAATGCAAGAATGCAAATAGATGAGGAACAGGGAATTGGTTTTGACAAATGGTATCGTGTTGATGCAATTTGTTTTTTTTATGATCCAACAAAACCAATTCAAGAATCAGAATTACACCTTGTTGCTAGAAATATGACTTATCCTGATGAACCTTTAAATGAACAAAACGCTTTGAGTTATATGGGGGCTATGTCTTTAGGTTAGAAATAGTTTTTCTAATTATTAAATAAAATGGACAGGCCGGGACTTTCAAAATCTTTTAACAGCTTGGGTGGTGATTATCTAGTTTTCAAGCACATCACCGCATGGGACTGCAAGTCCCATTACTTTTGGTGCAACTTTTGCAACAAAGCTGGAAAAGGTGCATTTGAACCCGGGGCCTATCGCCAGCCAGACGATCGTTCTACCGAGCTGAACTACCTGCCCATAATTTGATAAAATTTGTTTTGGTATATATTATTTTTTATTATGTTTGCAAAACTTCCACCAAAAACAATCCTCGTGACAATAATAACTCCTTGTCAATCTTGCGCTTTGAGTTGATGCTTTTTTCTAGGGGAATATCAGCAAGCGAGATAATCAGTCACGTCGTGCATTTCTCTGGATGAACTGCTAAAGAAATAATTAAAAAAATGTTTAAGACTTACCTTTATCAAAGCTAAACAATGGTTTAAGACTATCTTCAACAATTTCTCCTGAATTAGAATCAACTTTAATATTTAATACATCCAAAGTGTGTCCAACAAAAGTTAGGTTCCATACTTGTCCTACTTCAAGTTTTTGTAAGATGATGATGGTTTTGTTTGTTATTAGCTTAGGGTATTTGTTTGCTTTGAATTCTTTTGCTTTGTCTATTGAATCAAGAAAATCAATTTTGATTATATCCTGATTAAGTGCTGGTATGTCTTGTGATTTTTTTAGTACATCATCTGAGGGTAACTTTTCAATCTTATCTCCAACTTCAAATACAGTTATCTTGTCTGTTTCCTTGTTATAGTAACCCAACTGCCAGTTATCAAGTTTGTGGTTATCAATTCCATTGAATAAGTGTGTTAATTTAGCTTTGTCTTTTTCTTCCCATTGTTTGAAAAGTTCAGAGCTTTCTACTTTGTTTATTATTTCCTTGATCTTCATTTGGTATAGTACTTATTTACATAGAAGCGAAAAAACATCGGACTTATAATTGTTGTGATAAATGCCATGAATACTAATGCGGAGAATAATTCAACTGTTATTAGATTATTTTGTCTGGCGATTTCTGCAGCAACTAATTCAATTGCTCCTCGTGTGTTAAGACCCCAACCAAGAGTTAGCCCTTCAATTAGACTTCCTTTTCCAATCCATTCTCCAATTAACGCTCCCAGCAATTTACCTGCAAAGGCTGCTATTGTGATTCCGATTCCCAAAACTGGGTTTATTAGTAAAAATGAGAAGTTACCATGCATTCCAACCCAGATAAAAAAGAAAGGTGCAATAAATCCAAAAGTTGTGATTTCCATTACTTCTGTTAACTGCTCTTGCACTTTCTTTTTTATTTTACTCTGCTGGAATGCATATCTCATTATCATTCCTGCAAGTAATGCTCCAAGTACTGATCCAATCCCCAGATATTCTGATGCAATTGCCATGAATAAGCTGAGTATTAGGGATACAATGAATAGGTCTATTTTTGGTTGTCGCCTGCTTATGAATTTCATCATTAGTGGTACGATGATGTATCCTGAAATGTAAACTAGTAAAAAGAAAACAATGATGTCAAAAATTATTATGAATAATCCATAAACTGGGCTTTGGACAAAGTGAACAAATGTTATAAGGATTGAAATAAGAAATGCCTCAACAACATTATCTAAGATATCTGCACCAATGATTTTTTTTGCCAATGATGATTTTGCTATGTTTAGCTGACTTAATATATCAAGTGAAACTGTTTCTGCTGTAACTGATAAGATGCCACCGACAATTATTCCAGCAAGATTTGGACGAGCTATTTGTAAAAAACCAAATCTGTAAAGAAGTTTTATGGATAAGAAACCTAAGATAAAAGGGACTACTGCTGAAAATACTGCTATGTAGATTGATTTTTTTGATTGGTCAACTTCAGATAGATCTAGCTTCATTCCCACAAAGAACATTAAAAATATTAAACCTAAATCAGCAAATGTCTTGATTATTTGAAGTGAGACATCATCAAATAAGTATTGCTGGATGATTGGTAAGCCTAATAACAATCCAACAAATAATGCACCCAAAACTCTTGGCAGTTTTAATCCTTCAAAGAGTTCTGAGAGTAGGTATGATGCTGTAAGTGAAACTAGAATTATGATTAGTGCATCCATTGTTACCTCTTTTTAGTTGATTTTAGAATTGGGTATATTTATAGTTTGTTATACTATCAGTCTGGAAAAGATGCAATTACTTCTTCAATGTTTTCTGGAAGCCTAACTGTAAATACAGATATGTCATGTTCTGTTCTTTCATATGAAACTGAACCTCCATACATTTCTGAAAATTGTTTAACACCATTCAGACTAGGGCTATGCGGGTGTGATCTTATAAATCCGGACTCCCACATACTTGTTTCGTCATACCCAGGCCCATTATCTGTTATGGTAATTACATAATCAGGATCTCTGTGTAACTTTACAGCAATATATGGAACCATTCTATCAAGAATTCTTTTATCATACCTACCTACTAAAACATCATCCATCTGATTTAATTCTAGTATCCTAACAAATGCAATATCAATTAATGTACCAAAAGTATATGTACCTGCTTGGCCTGCATCACACCTATCAAGAATTGCAGGATATTCTGAGTTATCAATATCAAGCGAAGTAATGAATCTTTGATTTTCTTTTCTTACATAGTTTGCAAATAAGTC
Organism: uncultured Methanosarcinales archaeon; assembly: GCA_964419615.1. Lineage (GTDB taxonomy): Archaea > Nanobdellota > Nanobdellia > Woesearchaeales > JAGVZT01 > JAANXH01. The sequence continues at coordinate 9,929 of CAYQPU010000043.1, forward strand.
AGTGAATTTAAATGCTTTTCCAACAAGGTCCTTTATTGAATATTTTTCTTCCATTACAGGAGAGAATGTAATTAAATTTAAATAATTATTGCCTTAGAAACTTGGAATGGAAAATGTT
>CAYQPU010000044.1:0-8674 GCA_964419615.1 uncultured Methanosarcinales archaeon
CCAGATGTCTGGTTGTGCTATATTTTCCTTGATTCTTTAATTTTGACTCAATTGGCCTTAAAATACTTGGAAATGTCATGAAGTAGTTGTAAGGAGTAGAAGAACTAATACCATACCTATAAGTCATCTTATTGAATGATCTGCCATCATTATAACTATTAACAATACGTCCTATCAGCTCCCTGCTTTTCCTAAATCCATAAGCTGAATGCAGATTAACAAACCTTTTTTTACAGTCACTGCAGTAGTATCTTTGCCTTTTACTACCGTCAATTAGCCTGTTAAATCCATCCTTACGAGTATTACTGTTTTTACAATATTTACAATTCATGTTATTTCACTCACCATTAGCAGATAATGCAGATCAAAAAGAATCCGTATGCTAGATAGAACATGTTCAGTAAATCCTTCAATGACCTCCTCAGCTGCAATAAGAGCTATCTGCTCCTTGTTCATCCCTTTGTGCTTCTTCAAGTATTCAATTTTCCCATGGATTTTCTGAAAATTGTCTGTAGAATTCCTTATTGTTGGAATCAACTGATATTTGTCTACAAAGTGATTCATCCGTCTTTCAACATTTACATAAGTCCTGCTAATCTCTTCTTTCAGGTCAACTATCCCTTTGAATTTCGCACTCTTTGTTTTCCAATTCAGCAACTTTATTTTGTAGAATGAACATCTACCAGGAATAAAGTGAGTAAAATCTTCTTCATTATATACTATTAACCTATATGATTTCAGGGACCTTAAGTATTTAAAAAAAGTTCGAATTATTCTGTGCTCGTGTTTATGAAAAAAGAATTTTTCATGATAATATGTTTTAGCTACAATATACAAGATCCTACCTTTCCCTGGAGATTCATGAGTCTTCTGTAAAAAGACTACAACATCAACAATATGTTTGTTTTTTGACATTATTCTCTGCAAGATTTCCTCTCTATTTTCTCTATTAAACTCATGGAAATCGTGTCTTAAATTGCGTGCTTTAAGGTATCTTTCATACCCATCAATAATTGATTCAATCTTAAGGAATTCATTGTGCTTAGGATTATGCCGGCTGGCAATCTCATATGACCTGCCACATTTTGAGCATGATAGCAAATACAAAATCCTGATTGTTTGGCTACCAACTTTGCACACAATAAACTTATCATTATTACAGTAAGGACAATTTTCCTGAATAAAATTAAGTGGCCTGCTGAACTTCTTGCTGCAATCATTACATTTAAGGAGTTGCCTGGTTCGAAGGCCATTGAAACCCTTCTTAATTGTATTCCAGGATGCACAATTTGGACATTCAATTTTTCCCATTTTATATCGCTCCTTGTACTTCTGCAGCTTTGAAAGAGGAGGATAATAAAATCCCTCTTCACAGTCAGGGCATTTATATTTGCAGGTAGTTCTAACAGGATTAGCTGTTGCTTCATTCCAATAGCTGATTGAATTGCATACAGGACATACCAAGGCTATCTGCGTGTTTTCTAAGCTCATTGTATCAACTTCACCTTTTCCATTCTTTTAAACAACTTATAAGTACGTCTTACGTCTTCAAAGAGTCTGTCCATCAGTTCAGGTATCTCGTGACCTTCCCATAACAAACACACTCCAGATTTGTTAAATCCTGAATTTCTTGTTTTATATCCAATTAAGTCTGTATATTCCGTTAACTTGCCCTTTGCATATTTGTCGCCATTGCCTAATATTGTTCTAAGATCGATAGTGCGATTCTGTAAGTTCACTGCGGCTACACCCAGTACTAGGGATCTCACATACAGGAAGGGTATGTCGAATTTATCAATATTCCATCCTACCAGTTTGTAATCTGTAACTCTAACCATGCGCCAAAACTCTTGTAGGATCTCTTTTTCGTTTTCGCTAGTTATGATTTTTTCAAACTGATCTGTTTTCACTCCAATTAGCGTTATTCTAGTTTTACGCGAATTCAGTCCAAGTTTAGAATCTTTATTGCCCAAAGTATCAACATCAAAAATTAAATAGTCAGTCATAATTTAACACCACCATTAGTTAAAAAAATGAGGAAAGGATCCAAATCCTTTCCTTCTCCTCAATCTCGTGCGGCTTCATTGTTTATCCCCCCATTTGTGTAATTCATATTGTTCTGATTTTAATCCCCACCAGCGGTCTTGCTGCTTTCGTTGCTTCACTCTAAGAGTGAAGTATAGACTTATGGCCTCTTTCACAATAAATGAAACACTACGGTTTCTGCTGACAGCCTCATCCTTCAACTTATCCACAAATTTTTCGCTTATTCTAATTCCCACGACTTTAGTTCCCATTTTTTTCCTCCTTACTTATGTTTAACATCTGTTAACAGTTGTGTAACACAATTATCTATAAATATCTTTTGGTTTATACTCGTGTTACACAAGCATATACTATACACAAGTCTACACTTGTATGCAAAACGTACATCTGTGCTACGCAGTTTTATACCGAAACATTTATTAATCCAAAAATATTAGCAAGGCTAATGGAAAAAGAGGTCTACAAGCATTCAGAGCAGGATATGCTATCCGAGATTGAAGATTCCAATGAACTAATAAGAACAGCCACAATTGCAAAAGCAGAGAGGGGATTTTTAGTAAGAATTCCTAAAGAGATTTCAGAGCAACTTTCAATAAAAAAAGGAGAGATGCTGCAATTTGCAATTGATAAGAATTCTAGTAATCCTAAAGATCTGAAAATTAAATATTTGAAAACAAAATGAGAATAACTAAGAATAGAATAATTGTATGGGATAATCAAGAAACCAGAGTAATTAGGTACTTTAGGAAGCATTATCAAAGGATTGTGACAATTTCTGAGCTAAAAATTAATCTTAATCTGGAAACTGGAAGAATACGTCAAATAATTGGCAATCTGCAAAGATTCAATAAGATTCTGCAAAAAAATGGTGGTTGGATTTGGGCATTGGACGACAAAGACAACTTAATTCTTAGAACAATGTACAAAATTGATAAAAGGAACGGGCGAAGAACACCTGTTACTCCAAATGCAGTTTTTTCTGAAATTGAAAAAAACCTGCAAACTGGACAAGCACAAATTTCACAGATGACTGTAGCGAAGAGGATGAAAAGATTATGGCAATTATATAAAATCAGAGTTCACTCAAAAGGACCTGTTCGAGTTATACGGCGGAGGGGAAAAACAATTAAATCTCCTAGTTATATCAAATACGTTCTAAATATTGGATAATACTGCAAACATACACTCAAGTAGATATGATATTTTTAGGAAAATGGATTTCAATACTTAGAAACTTAGGAAACTTAATGCTTTTGGTAAATCACTTTCACTAACAATGATCATTGTATCTGTCCAGCAACTCATTGTTTCTCCTATATTGATTCCCCTTTCCGCAAAAAGAGAGAAGAGGTAAGCCATAAAACCTGGTGTATGTTCAATATCTTCAGGACTTTTTATGATTATCATTGCATTGCCTTGAATTATTCTGATTATTTTTCTTCCTAATAGGTCCTTCAAGTCAGATAAATGCTTTTGAGCGATCACAATAGTTATTGCCTTGGTACCTTCTATTGCATAGAAGAAGTCTGCTTTTTTTCTGATTTTTTTCTCAATTTGACTCAGATGCTCCCGATACACACTTTTATCAATATGGGTGACAACTATTTTGTTCTTGATTTCAAATTCGCTATTCTTTAGTATATGAATGATTTGATCTTCCAGCACATTCTCTCTATTTATTTTATCAAGATATCTTCTACAAGCAATCAATATAGCCTCCATGCTTGACTTTTTTTCAATTTTTAACTCCTTGGCAATTCTTCTTGATAGCTTTGAATAGTTAATAATCCCTTTTTTGAGACAGTCCTTAATACTTGGATGCTCAGCTATATATTGCTCTGTTAATTCAGTTGTTGTAGGCATGTGTTTATTGAGATAACACTAATATATAAATTTAACTAATTTGTTCCAAATGAAACATTTGTTCTATATTGAACATTTTTGTATATTTATGTTCGAGATTAGTCAATAACTATTTAAGTCACTTCATAGTTACTACAACATGATAGAAATGAACATAAACAATAAGTCTCAGAATATGTATGCAATTTCTCTAGTTAGGAGACGGTAGATTAGGTTCATTGTTCTTAACCTCTTTTTTATTATCAAAATAATGGTCATCTATGTTGGGGGTAATCTAAAATGAAATTTATCAAAATAACAAATCATGGAAAGAAGAAGCGCAAGATGTTGCGCACTCTTAAGAGTACAGACTATGGCATGGTCGAAGATGGAAGTATCTTTGTGAATGTGGAAAAGATCTGGACTCAAGGTAAAGGTAGCTTTAACCACTTTGTAAAGGAGTTCAATCTTACTTGTACTCATGAGTTATTGCATATACTTATTGCAGATCAAGTAGGAAATAGCACATCGATTGTCGGGGAAGAGAAAGCTGTCCGTAATATGCTGAATGAAAAATGGAATAAGAAATTGGAGAAGCAATATCTGGAAGATGAAAAATTGTGTGGAGGCTAAAATGAAAAAAAAAAATAGTATTAGGTTTTTCAGGAGGATTAGATACTAGTTTTTGTGTTCCATATTTAATGGAGGAGCATAATGCAGAAGTAATAACAGTAACAGTTGATACAGGAGGTTTTACAAAAGGGGAAATTCAGGAAATAAAGGAAAAGTCAAAGAAACTAGGTGCAATTAAGCATTATTCAATTGATGCAAAACAAGAAGTATATGACAAGATTGTTACGTACATAATAAAAGGTAATGTTCTTAGAGGAGGAGTATATCCCCTCTGTGCAGGAGCTGAACGAGTAATTCAAGCTCAAAAGATAGCATCTATAGCTAAGAAGGAAAATGCTTCAGCTATTGCTCACGGTTCAACTGGTGCTGGGAATGATCAGGTAAGATTTGATGTTGCATTTTCAGTACTAGCGCCAGAGAAAGAGATAATTACTCCTTATCGTGATCTTGAACTTAGTAGGGAGTATGAGTATGAATACCTCAAAAAGAAAGGATTTTCCGTTAACTCATCAAAAAAAGAATACTCAATAAACGAGGGGTTGTTGGGTGTAACAATTGGTGGAAAGGAGACCAACAGTTCATGGGGAATTCCTCCAAATAATGTGTACAAATTAACCAAATCTATTGAGGAATCAGATAATTCACCTGAATACGTAGAAATTGAATTTGTAAAAGGAGTTCCAGTTAAAATCAACAGTAAGTCAATGACAGGTATTGAAATATTAAGTACACTGAATAAGATTTCTTCAAACCATGGTGTGGGTAGGGGGATTCACTTAGGGAACACATTCATCGGGATAAAAGGTCGCCTAGCCTTTGAAGCACCTGCTATGTTGATCCTTATTAAAGCCCACAAAGAACTGGAAAAACTAGTGCTTACTAAATTGCAGAGCTTTTGGAAAGGTCATTTATCTAATCTTTATGGAGACTTACTGCATGAAGCAAAATTTTTTGATCCAATAATGAGAGATCTGGAGCAGTTTATTGACAGTACTCAGCAAAAAGTGACAGGAAAAGTAAAACTCAAGCTGTTCAAAGGAAATATCATTGTTGAAGGATGTAAAAGCCCCTTTTCTTTGATGGACCAGAAAGTTGCTACATATGCTGAAGGGAATAAGGCGTGGAAAGGTCAGGATGCACGTGGTTTCTGTAAACTGTATGGCATCCAGAGCATACTAGCTAATAATGTTGGAAATGGTGATAATCATGAAAATTAAAGTTGATAAAATCGCCTCTTCTACCAAAAATATACCAATTCCCAGCACAGTGGAAATTTCAGACAAAATTTTGGCCAAAGACGGGTATCTGCTAGTGGTTAAGTCATTAGGTGAGAAATCAGTTTATGATAAATTGGAATTGGTAGATGGTAGAATGTCAAAAATCTTGAAAGGAGATATAATTGTTGGTGTCTTAGGTGAAAGAAAAGCACTTAAAGGATTCAAGGGTGAAGTTCCAAAACAGATTAAGGTAGGAGATACAATTAATATTCTTAACCTGGGCGGAATCCTTGGTAATTGTACCTCTAAAAACCTTAATTACGGTGAACCTCTGAAAGCAGAAGTACTGGGTGCTGTTGTGAACAGTGGTAACCCAATAAGCATTAGTAAGAATGCAATTCAGTGGCAGAATTACATGGGCAAAGTGGCACCAATTATTCTGATTAGTGGAACTTGCATGAATTCTGGAAAAACAACAGCTGCCTGTGAAATCATCCATTACTTAAAAGACAAAGGCTACAAGGTTGCTGCAGCCAAATTAACAGGAGTATCGTGTCTTAAGGATGTTAACAAGATGTTAGATTACGGTGCTTATGACGCTAAGATATTTACTGATGCTGGATTACCATCCACAACTCATGTTAACAAAGTGGTTGTAGCTGCAAAGGGAATTCTAACTGAATTGGATAAGGAAGTACCTGACTATATTGTTGTAGAGCTCGGTGATGGTCTATTAGGTGGTTATGGAGTAGACGCAATACTTAATGATAAAGAGATTATCAATTCAGTGAAAATGCATGTTATATGTGCAAATGATCCAGTAGCTGCTTTTGGAGCAAAGCACGTCTTTGAAAAAAAAGGTTTGAGGATTGATATAATTACTGGTCCAACAACTGATAATGAGGTGGGTGTAGAGTACGTTGAAAGTCAATTAAATATCCCAGCTGCAAATGCGATGTTTGATGCAATAAAATTACAGAATATTGTTTTTGAGGTGCTTAATAATGAACAAAATTAGCGCAGCAATTATTGGAGGATCAGGGTATACTGGTGGAGAATTATTAAGGCTATTATTGCAGCATCAATTTGTGGAAGTTAGCTATATTACATCCAAAACTCATAAAGGTAAACCAGTTACGTATCTCCATCCAAATTTAAACGGGTTTACAGATTTAGTATTTTGCAGTGAGTCTGTTGAATCAATTGCAGCTAAAGTAGATGTGATTTTCTTCTGCCTTCCTCATGGGATTTCCATGAATGAGGTACCAAAAGCAGTTGGTAAAGCTAAGATAATAGATCTCAGTGGAGATTTCAGAATTAAAGATGTTTCAACCTTTGAAAAATACTACAAAGTAAAACATACTCAAAAAAAGTTACTAAAGGATGCTGTATATGGATTGCCTGAACTGAACAAATTCAAAATACTGCATGCAAGTATAGTGGCAAACCCTGGTTGTTATCCTACAGGTGCTCTACTTGCATTAATTCCGTTATACAAGAAAGGACTATTAAAAGGACAGATCATTGTAAATTCAGTAACAGGGTCTTCTGGTTCAGGTTATAAGCCAAAGATTAATGCTCACCATCCCATAAGATCCCAGAATTTCAAAGCATATGGAACTTTTAAGCATAGGCATGAACCAGAAATCCAAGCACAGTTAGGAAATTCATCAGAAATTGTATTTAGTCCGCACTCTGCTCCAATATCAAGAGGCATTTTTACTACAATATATGTAAACCTTGCGAAGGAATTAAGCGAGGGAGAAGTCCAGGCAATATTTGAGCAGTATTACAAGGAGGATTTCTTTATCCGTATTGTTGAAGAAGTGAATCTTAATGTAGTCAAAAACACAAATTTTTGTGATATTGGTTTTAAATTATGTGGAACAAAATTAGCCATATTTAGTGCGATTGATAACCTGGTAAAGGGGGCTTCAGGTCAGGCTGTGCAAAACATGAACTTGATGTTTGGTTTCAAAGAGACAGAAGGTTTGCTATTTCCAGGAACAAATCCATAGGTGATATAATGAATGATACAATTAAAACCACTGATAAATGTCAACTAAAGACGTACAAAAGCCATAGCATTGTTGTAGCGAAAGCTAAAGGGGCACATTTTTGGGATATTAATGGAAACAAATACTTAGACTTTTACGGTGGGCATGCTGTAGCTTTAACAGGACATTGTCATCCTCATGTTGTTAATGCAATACAAACACAAGCAGAAAACTGTATTTTCTATTCAACATACCTCTACAGCGACATAAGAGGAAATGCTTTGAAAAAGTTAATGAATGTGGCTCCAAGCAACATTGGCAAGGTGTTTCTATGCAATTCAGGTACTGAGGCAAATGAGACAGCAATGAAAATTGCTCGCAAATACACTGGTAAAGAAGAGATTATTGCTATGAAAGGATCTTTTCATGGGAGAACTATTGGATCCTTAAGTGCCACAGGAATAGATCACTACCATGGCCAGTTTAAACCATTACTTGACCAGGTTAAATTTGCCAGTTTTGGGGATATTGGTGACATAAAGAAAAAAATTAGTGATAAAACAGCTGCAGTAATACTCGAACCTATTCAAAGCATGAATGGTGTATTAACAGCAACTCCTGATTATTTCAAACAACTATTTGATTTATGTGAGGAATTTGGTGCTTTGTTAATTTTTGATGAGATTCAAACAGGTTTTGGAAGAACAGGAAAGATGTTTGCATGTCAACATTGGGATATTCAACCCCATTTGATTACTTTTGCCAAGGGTGTAGCAAGTGGAATTCCAATGGGTGGTGTATATGTAGACAAGCAAATTGCACAGACCATCAATTATGGTGAGCATGGATGTACATTTGGTGGGGGTCAGATTGCATGTGCAGCTGCTAAGGCAACCCTAGAAGTTATCGAAGAAGAGCAACTTGTAATGAACGCAAAAA
>CAYQPU010000045.1:0-7672 GCA_964419615.1 uncultured Methanosarcinales archaeon
CACTGGATAATAACTGCGGAAAAGATGGCAAAAACAAACAAAGCCAAACTCATGCATTGTCTCCCAGTACGTAGAAATGTGGTTGTATCTGATGAAGTACTTGATAGTGAGGATTCCATAGTTTATGACCAAGCTGAAAACAGATTACACGCTCAAAAAGGATTGCTTAAATATATGTTTGGTGATATTAAATGAACTATAGAGAATCAAGCGAAGCTCAGAAATACTTAGCACATTATACAGGGAAAACTGTCTTAATAAAGATTAGTGGAGAGCTAGTTAATAGTAATAATTTTAGTAACATTGCTAAGGATATTGCCTTCCTATCAGAAAAGGGCATTAATATCATTCTAGTTCATGGTGGTGGCATACAAGCAGATATACTATGCAATAAATTAGGTATAGTAATCAAGAAAGATAATGGGCGAAGGATTACAACTAAGGAAGTACTGGATGTTGTAGAAATGACTTTTAACAAACTAAATGTAGAACTTGTAGCCACTTTAAAAAAGCATGGCATTAAGGCTGTTGGATTGACAGGGATAGATGCAGGGATCATTGCTAAAAAAAGGGAAGTAAAAGATATAGATTTTGGTTATGTTGGAGATTTGGTAGAAACGGATGATAGCTTGATCAAGCTATTGCTCAGCAAAAAATACGTCCCAGTTATTGCACCTCTTACAGTAGACAAAAAATGGCAGATTTTAAATGTAAATGCAGACACTATTGCTATTGAACTAGCAGGAAAAGTTCAAGCAGATAAAGTAATCTTGATTTCTAATGTGGATGGAGTATATAAAAAATTTGGAGATAAGTCAACATTAATTTCTACTTTAACGCCTCAAGAAATCAATCAGCTAATCAAACAAAATTGCATTAATGGTGGGATGGTTCCTAAACTACAATCATGCATTTCAGCTATTAATAAAGGAATCAAACGAGTACATCTGATAAACGGAATTATACCACATGCCATTCTAAAAGAGATGTTAACAAAAGAAGGAATAGGAACAATGATTTTGAACAAAGATGAACTGGAGGCATATGAGAATGAACTCCAATAAAGACCTCAAGGTTAAAGAACATATTGTAAGTAAAAAGCAGATGGCCTTAGATGTAAAAATGTTCTCATATGACATTTGGGGTACTAAAGCCCATGTTCTAATGCTTCATAGAACAGGAGTACTTTGTCAAAATGAAGTTATACAAGTCATAAAGGCATTGAATAGTATTGAAAATATGTGCAAGAAGGGAAAAATCAATATTGATCCAAATAAAGGTGCACAATTAACACTAGAAGGTATGATTATTTCTAAGTGTGGCGGGGTAGGATACAAGATTCATACCGCAAGAAGCAGAAATGATCAGGTGATGGTCACTGAAATGCTCTATATGAAAGAACGTGTAATTGAAGTAATGTATAAACTTCATGGGATACAAAAGATCCTACTAAAATTATCAAAGAAACATGCACTTACAGTTATGCCAGGATACACTCATATGCAGCCAGCCAAACCTACCACTTTTGGTCAATGGTGTCTTGCATATCATGACAGTTTTAGCAGGGGATTACAGTCTTTACAGAAAGCCTTTGATAAATTTGATATGAATCCCTTAGGCGCAGTAGAGTCCTATGGAACTTCATGGAAAATTGACAGGCATTTTACTACTAAACTACTTGGATTTAAGAAAACATGGGAAATTCCTACAGATGTGATATCATCAAGAGGGATGGCTCAATTAGAGTGCCTAAAAGCATTCTCTGAAGTAGCAATAACAGCAAGCAAAATGGCACAAGACCTTTTACTATTCAATACTTGGGAGTATGGCATGATAAAACTAGGTGACAAAGTAGCACAAAGAATGCATCCAATTACAGGGAGTTCTGTGATGGCTCAAAAGAAGAATCCTGATGTACTTGAATTAATACGTTCAACAGCTCCCCAAATAAATGGGTTTCAGAATATTGTAGCAAATCTATTGAGTAGCCTGCCAATGGGGTATAATAGGGATACAAGAGAGACAAAAGAATACATGGAACTTGGACTTATAAAAATTAATCTTATGCTAGACTCTACTAAAGAAGTACTTTTTTCCTCAATTATTGACAAAAAGAGAATGGAGAAATTAGTAATAGAAAACTACTCTTTAACAACTGACTTAGCAGATTATATTGCTCAAAAAAGCAACATTGGTTACAGATTAGTATATCAGCTTGTTGGAAATGTAGTAGATTCTCTAATCAACTCAGGAAATAAATTAAGCGATCTTAAGGCAATTGATCTCGTGGAAGCTGGAAAAACATTAGGTGTAACAATTAATCTCTCAGATGAGCAATTAAAAAAGGCACTTGATCCAATTCAATGCATTAGTAACAGGACACATTTTGGAGGTTCATCTAGCGATAACATGAAAAAGACTATTGAAACTAGAGAAAAAGAATTGACAAAAAGCAAGGAATGGATTGTTAATAAAGAAAGCACCATGATCCAAGCAAAAATTTCAACAGATGAAATGACAAGTAAACTTATTACGTGATATCAATGGAGAACATACTAAAAGATTTGGTTCAAATTGAATCAATATCAGGGAATGAGAAGGAAATTGCAGCATATATAGTTACACATCTCAAAGAAATGGGCCTTAATCCAGAAATCCAGGATGGAAATGTTGTTTTGAAATTCTGTAATCAAAATGAATCAGCCATAATTCTTAATGCTCACATGGATACTGTTCATCCAGGCGAGGTTGAAGAGTGGAAATACCCACCTTTTGGCCAACAATCAGGTATTATCAAAGCAGATAAGTTAATTGGTCTAGGGGCAAGTGATAATAAATCTTCAATTGCAGTACTGTTGAAGTTAGCTGAGTGGATAAAAAACAATCCTCAAAAAATTGATGTTTGGTTCACATTTGTTGTTAAAGAAGAGCAGGATGGATCAGGAACAAAAAGTTTTCTTGAATGGTTTGAAAAAAATGGATTCATTAGTGAATACAAACAAACTTCAGCAGTGGTTTTTGAGCCAAGGAATAATAAAGAAATCACATTAGGGAACAAAGGTAACATATTTGTCAAACTTAAAGTAAAGGGTGATTCCGGACATTCAGCAAATAAGAACAAAATAAAAGTGAATGCGATTCAAGAAGGAGTGAAGATTCTGAAGTTACTAGAGGATATGGAAACAGAGCTTAAAAGCGAATATATTGATCCAGAATTGGGATATACTACAATTGCTATAACAGGTTTTGAAGCAAAATGTATGTCTCCTAATAAAATTCCTGGGATATGTGTGATTAGTCTTGATATTAGGACAATTGAGCAAACACACAACAAGGTACTAAACACACTTATAAGCAAACTTAAGGATTTTGAGGTCTCATTAGAATGGTCATTCAAATCAACACATCCAGCAAAAACAGCAGTTAGTTCAGAAATAGTAAGTCATTTCAAAAGTGTTCAAAGCGACCTTATAATATCATATTCAAACACAAGCAATGATGCTTGTTATTTCATAAGTAAAGGGATACCAACAGTAGTTTTTGGACCAGGCAATAAAGAGCAGTCACACAAAGTAAATGAGTATGTTGAATTGAAAAAACTTGATCAATGTTTCTGCATTATGAAAAATGTTATCAAAGGTGTAAATCATGGTTAACAAAGCTCTTCTTGTACTTGAAGATGGAACTATTTTTGAAGGAAAATCATTTGGATATCCAGGTGATGTTATCGGTGAAGTTGTTTTCAATACAGGAATGGTGGGGTATCCTGAAACTTTAACTGATCCTTCATACAAAGGACAAATTCTTGTATCAACCTATCCGTTAATAGGTAACTATGGAGTACCTAAATATAAAAAGGATCATTTTGGATTACCTATCGGGTTTGAGTCAGATAAAATTCAAGTTTCTGGATATTTGGTGTCAGATATCTGTAAGCAACCCAGCCACTGGTCGAGTAATAAATCCTTGAATAAATGGCTGATTGACAACAAAATACCTGGTATATTTGGAATAGATACAAGAAAACTTACTAAAAAAATCAGGAAGCAGGGTGCTATGATGGGTGCTATAAAGATACTTAAGGATTCTGAGAAAATCGACATCAAAGAAGTGCTTAGTCAGATTAGGAAGTCAGATTACACTAAGATCTCCCACTTAAGTAAAGTATCAAATCCAAGAATTAAGTTATATAAATCAGGAGGTTCCCCTAAAGTTGTACTAATCGACTGCGGTACTAAAAACAATATTATTCGTAGTCTCTTAAAAAGGAATATTGATGTGATTACAGTTCCATATAATTGTACCTATGATGAGATAATGGAATATCAGCCTTCTGGTATTGTAATCTCAAATGGTCCAGGAGATGCAAGGCTTTTCCAAACAACTATTGAAACTATCAAGCATCTAATGAATACAGATATACCAATACTTGGTATTTGTCTTGGAATTCAATTGATTACTTTGGCAGCTGGAGGGAACATCTCCAAAATGAAATATGGGCACCGCGGCCAAAATCACCCGTGTATAGATACAATAAGTGGGAGATGTTATATAACTTCACAAAATCATGGTTATCAAGTAGATAGTGATAGCCTAAATGATTTTAATGTAACTTTTGTGAATGGTAATGATGGTGGTATTGAGGGAATACAGCACAAATCTAAAGACATTGTTGCTGTACAGTTTCATCCTGAAGCAACACCTGGACCAACAGATACTGGTTATTTATTTGATGAATTTGCAGAAAGGGTGCAGAAATATGTCTAAGATACTTGTGCTTGGATCAGGTGGAATTCAAATTGGACAGGCTGGAGAATTTGATTATTCAGGATCTCAGGCACTTAAAGCATTAAAAGAAGAAGGACATGAAACAATACTTATTAATCCAAATATTGCTACCATTCAGACTGATAGCAAGATTGCAGATAAGGTGTATTTCCTTCCACTAACTTACAAATTTATTGTTAAAGTGATTGAGTTAGAAAAGCCAGATGGATTGTTATTGGGGTTTGGAGGTCAAACAGCTCTGAATTGTGGTGTGCAGTTACATGAAAAGGGCATTTTAAAAAAACACAGTATTAAAGTCTATGGAACTTCTATTGAGTCAATTCAAAATGCAGAAGACAGAGTTAAATTTAAAGGAATTATTGAAAAAGTAGGTTTAAAAGTCCCAAAAAGCAAGAAAGCAAATTCAGTAAAAGAAGCACTAGAAATTGCAGAGTCAATTGGATATCCTGTTATTGTTAGAGTGGCATATACCTTGGGTGGTAAGGGATCTGGAGTAGCTACTGACAAAAATGAGCTTAAAAAGATTGCCACAATTGGATTAAACCAGAGTATGATCAGTCAAATCCTAGTTGAAGAATGCCTACATAAATGGAAAGAAATCGAATATGAGGTTATGAGAGATAAGGCAGATAATTGCATAATCATTTGTAACATGGAAAACCTCGACCCAATGGGAGTTCATACAGGTGATAGTATTGTGGTTGCGCCATCACAGACATTATCAAATAATGAATACCACAAATTACGGCAAATATCGATAGAAGTCATAAGAGCTCTAGAAATTATTGGTGAGTGCAATATCCAATTTGCTTTGGATCCACATTCAGAGGACTATAGAATAATTGAAGTTAATCCTCGACTATCAAGATCATCTGCCCTAGCTTCTAAAGCTACTGGCTATCCAATAGCATATATTGCTGCTAAACTTGCGTTAGGTCATACCCTACCTAAGATTAAGAATAAAATAACTGGAATAACGTATTCTTGTTTTGAACCAGCATTGGACTACGTAGTTGTGAAAATCCCCAGATGGGACTTGGAGAAGTTTGAAGGGGTCTCGAGTCAGATTGGAGTACAGATGAAATCTGTGGGTGAAGTTATGGCCATTGGTAGGTCATTTGAAGAAGCATTCCAGAAAGGAATAAGAATGATGGGTAAAGGTCATGAGGGTATTTGCGATTTCAATGAGAATCCAAGTAAGTTAAAAATCCTAGAATTAATCTCCAATCCTACTGACAAGAGGATTTTTTACATATTTAAGGCCCTTGAAAAAGGATATAGTATAGAGAAATTAAACGTAATTACTGGCATTGACAAATGGTTCATAGCAAAGATATGTAATCTTCTGAAGATACAGAAGGAGATTAAAGCAAATTCACTTACAAAGGAACTTTTGATAAAAGCGAAAAAGGCGGGATTCTCTGATAGGGAAATAGGTGAGTATGTCAAATCTTCAGAAGCAGCTATTAGAAAACTTAGAAAACAAATGGGAGTTGTACCAGTTGTTAAACAAATTGATACCTTGGCAGGCGAATTTCCTACGCAAACTAATTACCTATACCTTACTTATCATGGTACTGAAGATGATATTAATTATAAAGATAATCAAAAGATAGTGGTATTGGGATCTGGAGTATATAGAATTGGTTCTAGTGTTGAATTTGATTGGTGTTGTGTCAATACTGCATGGGCTCTTAAAAACAATGGTGTGAGTGAAGTTATAATGATTAACTATAATCCTGAAACTGTATCTACCGACTTTGATGTGCTGGATAAATTATATTTTGAGGAATTAAGTGTTGAGAGAGTATTGGATATTTGGGAAAAAGAGAATCCACAAGGTTTAATTGCCAGTGTAGGTGGTCAGATCCCAAACAATATTTCAGTAGACTTGTCTCGTAATGGTGTAAGTTTTATTGGAAGCGCTCCAGAAAGCATTGATCTAGCTGAAAATAGAAAAAAGTTTTCAGAAATATTGGACAAACTCAAGATTAAACAACCTGAATGGAATGAACTTTCTAGCAAGAGTGAAGCTACTCATTTCTGCAGTAAAACTGGCTATCCTGTGATTGTCCGTCCTTCATATGTACTCTCAGGCACTGGTATGGCGATTGTTAATAATAAAGTAGAGCTTGAAAAATACCTTGAAAACATGAGCATAAAAAAAGGTAGCAAGATAGTTGTATCAAAATTTATTGAAAATGCCATAGAAATTGATGTGGATGCAATATCTGATGGGAAAAAAGTGTTTATAGCTGGTATACTTGAACATATTGAACATGGTGGTGTCCATTCAGGTGATGCTACGATGGTACTGCCTTCGATCTCCCTAAAAAGTGCTGTTATACAGAAGATTAATCAATATACGGAGAAAATTGCACTAGCACTGAATATAAAAGGGCCTTTTAACATACAGTATCTTGTAAAAAACAATGAAATATTCGTTATTGAATGCAATTTACGAGCTTCAAGAAGTATGCCATTTGTCTCAAAATCTATAGGTATTAACTTAATGGAATTGGCTGTTGATGTGTTTCTAGGGAAATCACTAAAAATACCTTTAATATCACACAGCAAATTTGGAGTTAAAAGCCCAGTGTTCTCTTATTTTAGGTTAACAAACTCTTTACCAATTCAAGGCGTTGAGATGAACTCTACGGGAGAGGTAGCATGCTTTGGCAACACTTATGAGGAAGCACTTATGTTGTCACTGATCTCATCTGGCTTTCGTTTTCCTGAAAAAGAAAAAAGTATCTTGATTTTAGATTCAGAATCAGATGAAGAAATGCAGAAGTTGAGTACAAATCTACAAAATAAGTATGAAATAACATATGATGTTAAAGAGGATAACAAATTGAGTAATAATATTGGTTTAGTAATAACA
>CAYQPU010000046.1:0-7612 GCA_964419615.1 uncultured Methanosarcinales archaeon
AATAATCAGCTAAATATTTAAACTAAAAGCTATTTTTTCACAAATATGCAAATATCACCTGAAGTCCAGGCCCAACTAGATGAACAAAAAAAGAATTGTATTTTTTGTAAAATTCTAACTGGAGAAATGGAATCAAAAAAAGTATATGAAGACAAACTAATGGTGGGAATTCTTGATATCAATCCTTTCATCAAAGGACACACCCTAATTATGCCAAAGGAGCATTATCCAATTATTCCATATGTTCCTCCTGAAACATTCAAACACATATTTGGACTCATGCCCAAATTTATTGCCGGGATCAAAGAAGCAATGCTCACAACTGGCGCCAATATAATAATTGCAAACGGCGGAGCAGCAGGCCAACAATCCCCTCACTTTTTATTCCATATTCTTCCCCGGGAAAAAGGCGATGGAGTTTTCAACTATACATTTGATAAAAAAGGAGCTGTGGATGAGGAAAAGCTCACGCAAGCAAATCAAATGCTTAGTCAAAATCTGAAAATCATGCTTAACAATCACATTCAGCGAAGCCCTATTACTTGGAAAGTCAATGCGCAAACTCAATTTGCATATGAAGATGACATAGTGGTGTGCAAACCAGCTGAAAATCCTCTCGTTGTTGGTCATTTAATAATAACACTAAAAAAACCATTTGATGAACTTAGTAATGAAGAAGCTTCCCATGCATTTTATGTTGCATCCTACTCAGCAACAGCTGTATTTGAAGGCCTGGGTGCACAAGGAACAAACATAATAGCAAAAATCGGTGAGTCAGATGACAACCCAACTGGAGAATTCTCAATCCATATCATACCAAGATACCAAGATGACAATCTAGATATTATGCTTAAACCAATGACTACCAAACCTGATTTGGACGGTATTGCATCAAGAATAAGTGATGCAACATTTGTAATATCATATGAACAAAAAGAAACAAAAGAAACTAAAGTCATTAACCTTGACCAGGAACCAGAGAAATTAGATGCAAAACCAGAACCTGATAAAGGTAATGAAATACAAAATGCGATTGATCAGATCAGACTATAATATCCAAATTAAATATTAAGGAAAATTTAAATATCACTTATCTTGTGAATAGATACATGAAAAAATACACATTATTATTTTTATTTTCACTAATTTTTGTATTTGGTTGCACCCAAGGTTATAATGAGCTACCTACAGAAGAACAAAAACTATGTGGTCTAGATGAAGATTGCGTTACAGTTGTAACTGGGTGTGATGGGTGTAGTTGTGGTGAGCCTATAAACAAAGAATTTAAGCAACAATACTTAAAAAACCTGAATAAAAAATGTAAATTCTACAGTGGATCTGTGTGTGATCGTATATGCAGACCCTCTGAAACAAAATGTGTTAATAATACATGTGTTATTGAGTATCTTGATGTGCCAGAATTTACTTGTGAAGATCAGGAAGGGGCAAAAGACTATTATAAAAATGGATTAATCAGGTCATGCATCTATAGTAATTGTGCTCAACACAGTGATCTTTGTGGCAGTGAACCTAACATTTTATTTGAAAAGTACTGTGAAAATGATACTCTGCAATTTGAAATGTATACCTGTCCAAATAGTTGCGAAGATGGAGTTTGTACATAAACATGGAAAATCCAGAGCAAAAACTTAGAAACTACTTGGAAGAAAACAACATAAAATCAGAACATCTTGTATTTGAGCAATCATGTCATTCAGTAAAAGAAGCTGCAAAAGCAGCAAACGCTAAAGAAACAGATTTTATTAAAAGCATCTGTATGATGCATAAAGACAGACTAATTGTAGCTATAGTCAAAGGAGAAGATAGAGCATCAACAAAAAGAGTTGCAAAAGCCCTTGAAATAGACAGACCAAAAATTGCCAATCCAGATGAGATCCTGGAAAAAACAGGTTACCCTATTGGAGGTGTGCCTGCATTTGGATACAACGCAATATTCTTAATAGATCCAAGAGTTATGGAAATGGATATTATCTATGGAGGAGGTGGGTCAGCAAAATCCTTAACTAGGATCACACCACAAGAAATGCAAAAGGCTAATCACGGGCAAATAATAAGAATAAGGAAATAATCACAATTCTAATACTTCTTCTTTGCCAGGCATAACTAATCTTAAAGCCAGACCCATCTTCAACACAGCAGAAATCACAGCCATGTGTTCTTTACCTGAACCAGAAACAAAATTCAATGCAACCTCAACACCCTTAATCTTTCCATCAAGCTGCTTAACAATGTCATCAACTAATTGTTTTGTATTCTTCTTATCATTAATAACAACAAATTCAACTGACCTCTTAATACTAAAACTTTTTAATGCAAACTCAGGAGCAACCAAAAAAACCTGCTCCCACTCATAAGCATTAATTAAATCAATAACTTCTTTCCAAGTGCCTTTTCCAGTTGAAAGGCAAGCTATTAATTCTGTCATAATCGAAGATAAGTTTTCTGCACTTTTAAATCTTTTCCAAGCAAAACTGGAAAAAAACAGGGATAGCTAGTGCTATCCTGTTCTTACCACCTCTTTTTTGGCAAGGGGAACATAATTAATAAAAAAATCAGTTAAAGAGTCTGTGCAGCCAATTTGAGATCTTCTCTAATAAACCCTTAATCTCAAACAACTGTCCCTGCAAATCTGCACACTCACCACTCAGACAGGAGTTACTATGACACTCATAGTTGTTATTGCAAACTTCTCCATTCTCTTTTTGCATCTCCCATTCACTGCTCAAATCACAGTAAACAGAATCTCCATTCCTACCAAATCTAGTGCCATATGGCAGACATTTCTCATCCTTTTCACAGCCATTACAATCTATCTGAGAGTATTCCAAACATTTAGGCTCTTTATACTCATCACATCCTTTCTCTGTACAGCTCCATCCACCATCTTCTTTAACACAGGTATTACATCCATCAAACCATTTAACACAATTCAATGGAATATCTGAGTTTGCACAATTATCATATGCTAAAAGCTCACCTGTACATGAGTTATACCATCCTTCACTTCTTGTGCCAATATGCTTGCACACAGCTGTGCACTCAGTTGGCTCATCTGAAACAAAGAATTTCTCATAATCTGTTAAATACTTACCATTAACCTTAACAGCTGAGAATACAGTGTAGTATTCTTTTACAGGTCTAATTACACTAGTGCTTACAGTTGAATCTTCATTGATTGCTGCAACACTAATTCTAGCATTTGTTGTAATCTCTTCCATGCTATGAATAACTCTTTTATCCTCTGCTTCAAGCTCCTCAAAATCATAACCTTTTCCGATCTCATACTCTCCACTGTACATACAATGGAACTGTGTTCTGCTTGAGTGAGAACCTCCAACAGGAGAAACACACACTTCCTTTAACCTAATTCTATGGAATCTTCCTTCTGGAGTCTTAACCCATGTTTTAGGTTTTTGATGCGTCCCATATCCCTTAAGCTTAGCCTCAATCTCAACAGTCTCACCTAATTCATAATACCTTTTATCAATGAACAGATCAAACTCAGGTTCTGATTGACTTTTGATTGAAAATACATCGCTTTTAGCAGTAACACCATTATAATTGTCAGTTATTACAATTCTATACCTTCCATCTGCAAGCTTTAGCTTGTCAGTAACTTGGCCAACCTTCCACCTATAGTGTCCATCATTTTCAGTGTTATGTACAATATAATGTACTATTGTAGGCATAGCAATCTCTTCACATGCACCATCAGAACAATGATTTGGTAAGACTGGTTGAAGATAAATGTCTAACTTAGCATCAGCATCATATTCCCATGTAATTACCTCATGGCTGTTTTTGATCCAGACATCCCCTTCATCAGGACTATTTATCTCAATCTCCTCATTATTCTCAAGAGGACAAGCTCCATCATGACAGCTACCATGCTTACAAGTATGAGTTTGC
Source organism: uncultured Methanosarcinales archaeon (assembly GCA_964419615.1). GTDB lineage: Archaea > Nanobdellota > Nanobdellia > Woesearchaeales > JAGVZT01 > JAANXH01. The sequence continues at coordinate 3,931 of CAYQPU010000046.1, forward strand.
TCCTCAATCTCTCCACCCTCACAATAATACTCAACAACAGCTCTGCAATTAGGCTCTGGACAGTCTTCGCCTGCCTCACAAACATGAGCTATACAATATGAACAGTAATCTGTCTTGGATAGCCCATTCAAAGTAACTGTTCCTTTTTCAAAATAATTTCTTCCTCTATCTGAATCAGTACAAACAGGCATTGATCCTACCTTAAAAGAAGTATAATCTGCTTTGTGGTTATCTCCAACAGTTGCAATTGAAACAACCAGATATTTATCAGCCCCACTTACAACAGATATTACTTCTGAGCTATCCTCTGTTTCAACAGTTACATGAGCTTCACCAAAATCAACATATTTTTTTTCCTCTTGCGTCAGTTCACCATATTCATGATTTCCACCAATCACATACTCTCCTTGATATGTGCAGAAACTATATCCTGCTCCATCAGTATAAGCACAAGGCATTTGCTCCATCTCAACCCTATGAACCACACCATTATTAGTAATAACAACAGTACTAACCCTTGAAGCCTGTGCATTGTGGACTTTTCCTGTTATAATTACAGTTTCTCCTTTTTGATAAGAACCTTTGTCAGTAGAAACCTCATATTTAAAATCATTAACACAGGCACCATTATCACATCCGTTCAAACAGGCATATAATATGCTCTGAACAACACTTCCTGAACAATAATACTCAGTTAGCATTGCTGTATTCTTACACCAATCCTTGTACTTCTCTCCGCCAGACTCAACAACACCATATCTATTGTAATTAATTCCTCCATCTGTATCTGTACATGTGCTATGACAAGAACCATCGTAGTTTTTGCTTGCACCTGCAGCTCGTCTCTTACAATCATTACTATAAGTTACTCCATCGCAACCGCAGACAGGATCCATGTCAGCAGTACAAACTTCTGACTTTTTTGTACATTCTCCTGCAACGGTTGTAATACATGAATCAAACTCACAAAATTCATCAGATTCACAGTCTCTGTCACTGCTGCAACCATCTTCTTCAACACACCTTCCGGAAGCATCCGGATAAGTTCCATCTAAAACACAATTTCCCTCACAACATTCAATGCCCGCTATTCCTCCGCACATTTCTCCATCATCTGCGCAGCTTGGACACTCTGCAAACTCGCAATCAGGAGCCACCCTGCCTACATAACTTCCATCCGGACATTGCTTTGCATCCTGAGTACAAACAATAATATCTGACTCAAGTGTCTGTCCACTTACATTATTGGTCTCTGCTAGCACCCCAGTAGCTAATATAGCTAATACCAACACCATAATAATCATCTTATTCATAATTTTCATTTTATAGCCTCCTTTGCTCAATTTGTTATCAAGATTATAGATTAGACCAGTTTAAATAATTGTCCTGGTCCAATTTTTCATATATAGAAATCCTAATTCTGGCCCGATTGGCCCAAAAACCACTCACTAATTTTAACTTTTTTATATTTGCCAATATTCTCAACTTCAACAATTTTCTTTCTCTCAAGCTTTACAATAACCCTTCTCAAAGATGTTTTTGGGATTCCAACCTCCCTTGATATTTCATTCTGAGACCTTGCTTTTTTGCATTCAGTCAGATACTTAACCACATTCTGTTCTTTATGAGAAAGAGTAACCATAATATTATCAGATCTAGATTCTTTTTTTACTTTTTTTGTAACAAACCTAAAACTAAAATAACCTGCGCCCACAACAATTACAAATAACAATAAAACTACTATAATCTGAGCAAAACCAGATCCCTGAGCAACATTTTTATCTAATCTAATAGTTGTATCATAAATTTGTCCAGTAACAGCCTTAACCTCAGAAAAACCTACCTCATTGTTGCGAGAAGCATAAATTTTGCACCCACCAATAGGAGAGAAATCATATGTAAAAGCACCAAACTTATTTGTCTTTAAAGGAGGCTTTGCTCCAATCTCATTATCACACTCAAAATGTAGTTCTGCATTTGGAACGACATTATCAAGATCATCCAAAACCAAACCTCTTATACTTCCAACCTGAAACAACTCAAGTTCAATGTCTCTATTGACATCCTCTAATGTAAACTCTCCATAATAATCTTTCCCAGGAGTTGCTAAATCATCAGCCTTTAACTCAAGTTTTTTATAAGCTCCTTTCTCAATACCAAATCTGCCACTGTTATCTGTGATCACCTGCACAGGATCAGCATCATCCAGAAAAACCAGGACAATTAAATCATCAAGAAGTCTGTGGTTATAAGTAAGTGTAATGTATACTACCTCTTCTGAAGGTAATGCAATGCTAGCACTTTCCATCTCCTGAGCAATAACAAAACCAGCACAAATTAAAAAAAGTAACACCCAGACCTTTTTCATATTCAACTTTTTTAATAAGCTAATTTATAAACTTTTGCAAAAAATATTTTTGTCTGCAGGTTTAAAATTAGAAAGATTTAAATACAAATTACTCTAAAAATAAATAAGTTAGTTAAAAAAGGGGTGTGGAAATTTTAAGCACAGGCAAAGATAGAACTATACATAAGTTCATAAGATCTAAAATAACTGTATTCTTAGTCGTACTATTCTTCTCTCTAATTATCGTAAACTCATCAGGATTAGCAATGCAGTTAAACAAAACCATGACAAGTTATAATCCTGCTCAGAACACAACAAGCTTTCTATTTTTGATAAATGTAACAAATAATGATCTATTCAATTACAGCAATCATACTTTGGTAGATGAATTTAATATTTCATTAGTTAATTACACTGCAGCAACATTAACACCAGGACTTATTAATTATACTTCTGGAGAAGTTTTCTGGTACTTTAACTTAAGTATCAACCAGTCATATAACATAACTGTAAACTTTACATCTCTGGGGGTTGGAAACTCAAGCAATTTTGTCTATGTTAATAATAATTCAGATATAACTCAAATCAATGATACAATTGCATTTGAGATTGTGGAATATGATCTATTGGCTCCAAGCTTTACTGAGAATATAACTGCTAGTCAAACCCACGAATATGGAAATCCCTACTTTTTGCAGTTTAATGCAACAGATAATTATTATCTATCAACCTTTGCTGTAAATGACACAGGAAATTTCACTATAAACTCCACTGGTTACTTAGAAAATAATACAGCACTAGCACTGAGGGTATATTCTCTTACAGTGAATGTCAGTGACTTGAATGGAAACACAAACACCACCTTTTATAATTTAACAATTTCTGATACAATTAATCCTTCTTTTACTGAAACTCCTGCTAGTCATGATTCAGAATTTGGATCTGCGTTTAGTTACAACATCAATGCTACAGATTTTGCATTAGACAGCTACCTTGTAAATGACACTAATTTTAGTATAAGTGTTAGTGGTTTATTAACAAATGCCACAGCTCTTTCATTGAGAAGATACAATCTGAATGTCACAGTAAATGACACTTCAGGCAACACAAACACTAGTTTATTCGTGATAAATATATCAGACACCACAGCCCCATCCTATACAGAGCAGCCTTCTAATTTTGATTTAGAATATGGTACAGCCTTAAGTTATGATGTTAATGCAACCGATCTTGTAGGAGTAGATAGTTACATGATAAATGACACTGGTAATTTTACAATTAATGTTTCCACAGGATTGCTTGTAAATGCTACTGCACTGTCAATGAGAAGGTATG
>CAYQPU010000047.1:0-6968 GCA_964419615.1 uncultured Methanosarcinales archaeon
CTGGAAGAAATAAAAAAGAATCATATTATCTTTAATGAACATGACTATTTTGTGAGGTTATTGTATGGAGAAGATTAAATGGTGTAAGAACAAGGGGCTAAAGCTAGTCAAACCCAATGATAATCTTGCAGAAGAATATTTCCTAAATGCTGAGGAGACTTTAAGAATACTTAATAAGATAAAGGATAGCAAATCCAATATGTGGTTAGCAACACAGAAATATTATTGTGAGTATTTTGCAGCGTATTCTATATTGATGAAATTTGGTATCAAGTCTGAAATTCATTCTTGCACTATAGAAATAATAAAACTATTGGAGAAAAAGAAGATTATTGATTTTGAGTTTTCAGATTTTTTGGAGAAAGATAAGGAACTGAGGATTGATAATCAATACTATTTGAAGAATATACCTGTTGAAATAAACTCAGAAAAACTATCTAGGTTACTTCTAGATGTAAAAGAATTACTTGATAATATTGATCAAAAGACAATCAACTTAATTAGAACAAAGATTAAAGAGATTTAAGTTGGTTGAAAAGTCACAAAAAACATTTAACGTCCATCTACTTTCCAAAAACCACCCTCTTTTAGTTCTGGCGTAGTATGCTTTTAGTAACTTTAATGGAAGTATTTTCATAATAAAATATTTATAATCAAACACTCTACATTAAGGCAATGGAGATATATTTAGTCAGACATGGACAAGTAAAAGTAATTAATGGAGAGTATTTTAAATCTCATCTTTCTCCTAAAGGGTTTAAACAAGGACAGAATATTCTATCTAAAGGATTGTTACCAAAACCTGATAAGGTATATTCAAGCCACTTTATCAGGGCAAAAGAATCTGCAAAACTTATGGCTGATTATTTCAGTATGGATTTTGAAGTTAAAGGTTGTTTAGGTGAATGGAAAATTCAAGAAATGAATCTGCCAATGAAGGAATATATTCTTGAAGAAGAGAAAGCAAGAAAAGATATGGACAAGATTGTGACTGGTGGAGAATCAATGAACATGGCTCAGAATAGGATTTATGATTGTTTGAAATCAATAGTTACTTCCAATCCACATGCAAAAAGAATATTACTAATATCCCATGGGAATGTGTTATATCTACTCTTTCATAAAATTCTTGGGAGTACTCCAATATTTGATAAGAATTATGAAGAAATTAAGAATTTTGGTTATGGTGTGATTGATTATTCAAATGGAACATTTTCAGTAGTAAAAAATATTATAACTGTGCCAGGTGATATCAAATGAAGCTATGTCTTACATCAGTTACTCAAAATGTGATGGAGGAAATAATTAACTTTTTTAAGTTAGATCCAAAGAATACTAAAGTTGCATTTATCTCAACTGCTGCTAACCCTTATGAAGATAAGTGGTTTATAACAAAAGACTGGGAAAAGTGGATTGAATCAGGTTTTAACTTAACTGATATTGACATTAAAACAATACGCCCAGATGAGTGTGAAGATAAATTAAAAGATTTTGATATATTATATTTCGCTGGAGGTAATACTTTCTATTTAATGCAAGAGATTAAGAAGTGCGGATTTGACAAAACAATATCAAAGTTACTCTCAAATGGGCTTATTTACATAGGTGGAAGTGCCGGTGCTGTTGTTTTAGGTTCAACTTTAGAACACATTAAAACTTTAGACAAACCAGAAAAAGCTAAAGATCTTAAGGACTACTCAGGTTTAAACCTCGTAAATTTTGATATTCTTCCTCATTCAAATGAGAAAAATGAAAAGATGTATAAGGATATAATTGAAGAATATTCAAAGTTGGACATTAGACCTCTTGGGGATAATGAAGTGATATTTGTTGTGGACAATGAGATCACCTTTAGGAGATCCAATGTAAAATAAAAACATCCGGAAATTATTGCAATTAAAAGTACCCTTCCAGTCTCGGCGTTTTATATAAAATCAATCTAATATTTTTTATGCCACCCTTACCACTAAGAACTTAAAATCCCATTAATTATTTACAACCTTTCCCATGGTTCACCAGGATAATCCCATGGGGCATACCTGGCATCAATACGATCCATGACTGGAAATGCATCAAATATAGATAGTTGACCAAATCCTAAATTGAATCTCTCTTGGTTCTGCTCGATCCATGTATCTATTTCATCCATAGTTTCAAATCTATATTTTCGTTTTAAAGAAGGAACCTCATTATAGGTTTTCACTTCATCCCAAGAAACAGGTAATGCCGGGAGAGGAACAGCAATATTCTCTATTTTTGTTACTGTAATTGTTTCCTTGCCATCTTGTTTTGCAGTAGTGACTCTGTGCAATCCATCGGTTATAACACTAATACCTCCATCATCTTCTGATACTTCTACAACTGGTGGAGAGAGGATACAACCTGACTTACCACCCCACTGATACTGAAAGATTGAATTGAATTTGTCCAAATTAAAAATGTCAAATCTATAATCACTAAATATACCTGATGCTAATTCCATTTGATAATTAACAAAAGCTTTTCTCAATTTTGCAACTCTTTCAAGATTTGCTTCTAATACATAGAGTGCACAAGGATGGAGTTCATCTATTCTGACTTCCTCTAGAGTAATTTTACTTCTCAGATAAGGGTGAAAATCAGGCAAGCTATGACTACCTACATCGCCCAATGTTGTGTTTCTTAGTCTATCAACAATTGTTGAAAATCCACCCACTGCTTCAATCATTAGATTTTGATCCATGTTAAAACAGAAAAAGCAAGTATAATTATTAAGCATATTGTTATCACCAATTGATGAGACAAATAATCATTCCCTAACAGTCCTGGTGTTTATTTCTCAGCCTAGATATGGGATTTTGAGGGTAATTCTGACAAACATTTATATGGAGTTTATCTTTCCTTAGTAGTAACAAGATGGTTAACAACACCAAGAAAGGCGGTTGGGTATACACAGGAGTAAGCACCCGCCGCGATGCCAGTAAAAAAATATACACTGGGATCACTAGGAAAAATCCCTATAAAAGATGGGGAGAACACATAAGCTCAATTGGTACAGATAGATCTTGGGTGGGGAGAGGAATTCATTTCAAACCCATCGGTGCAGTTTGGAGCAGGAATCCAGAGAAAACAGAAAAAACTGTAAAGAGCATGAAACCAGAGCAAAAGATAAATTTTGGAAAACTTGGTGCTAGGAGATACTCCAAGTGGAAAAATACTTGCAAAAGAAGTTCTGGCAAAGCTTTTTTATATTCATAATAAACCCCCATCTACTATGACACTTATTGGTATTGTTGATTGCAGCTCTAGCGAGAATCTGAATAGAAGGCATCTTGCTAGATTAATACGTGAACATATACCTTCTGATGTTGATTATGAAGCTTTTCATTTTGAGGATGACTTAGATTTATCTAGATATGATGCACTAATTATCTCAGGTTCAATGCTTTCAGTTTCTGAGTTTCAAGGGATGATGAATAGAGGTAATATTACACCAGAGTATAGGGGTTATGAGAATTTAACCTCAGCAATGAGCAGATATGATGGTCCTGCGTTTGGTATTTGTGCTGGCTCCCACTTCTTGGCTTTTGCTGGAGGAGGTAGTGTTGCTCGTTTAGACAAACTTAGAGCGGGCTATGAACAACATGAGCTTATGCCAAAAGCTGAGGGTGATCCTGTTTTTGATCATTTGCCTAATCCTTTTTATGGTGCTCTTTTTCATACAGATATTGTAGAAGCGCTTCCCCAAGGTGCTAGCATTGTTCAATGTGATGTGCTTGCAGCAAGAGAGAATTATATCCAAGCCTGGAGAGCCAAGCTTACCAGTGGTGCTTTGAGGTATGGTATCCAAGCACATCCAGAGATTTGTGTTAAGGGTCGTGAGACTATTTTAATTAGAGTAAATCATCGCTGGGTAACAGATCAGATAGGTGAGGATGGGTATTTAGCTTCCTTGGATGTTCCAGACGGTGCTGATTACAGTCTAGCTAAGACAATACCTAATTTTTGTTGGAGTATTTAATATGAAATCAGAAAGGAAGTTATCAACAGCTATATCAAAAACCCATTAAATTTTATACTGTTAATATTGCCTTACCAATCCCTGCGTTTTTTATTTGATAAATTTTATATACTATATCTCATTATCTTAAGTAATGCAAAAGAACTTTTTAAGTCAATTAAGAGATCTTCCACAAAGGCTTATGGGCAAGACTTTGTCACCTGAGAAAGAGAGTAAAAAAGATATAATAATAATTCCAACTTATAGTGCGTCTAGGTTTCATTCACCTAGTATGTATTCTAATCAGAGTATTATTGGGCTTTATATTTTTGATTTTTTATTAGATCGAGCTTTGGGTTTTGATGTTCCTGTTGAGAGTCTTAAGCACTGTTTAATTCATTCAAAAGGTACCCAACTGCTATCAAGTTATGATGCTTTTCGCACAACCACAAGGACTGACCAAACAATCATGGGTGGATCTGAGCAATCTACAGAGTTTCATAACGAACTAGAAGATTTAACTGAATCTGTAAATAGTTATTTAACCAGGTTTGACTCACCGTATACAATAATCTGCGACCCAAAAAGCCTTGATATGATAGATGAAATTATTAGGAATGTTGGTAGTGATCCTTTTGAAGAATGGCGTAAAGAATACAATCTTGCAACATTAGAACCAACAAGAGAAGGAATTGGTGTTATGGATGCACTATTAATATCATTTTAATAGATCTCCCAGATACTTTAGATAATTATCTTCCATGCAAGCTCAGTATTTGGCTCGGCGTTTAATTCTCTTTTGAAATTTTTTATATTCAAAACCGAAACATTTAAATGTAAATATAATATTTACAATTGTAAATAAAAGGTATACAATGTTAGAAAGGCTATTTACGTCAAAAACAAGGATAAAAATACTAATTTTACTAATGTTTAATCAGGATAGTCAATTTCACTTAAGAGATATTGCAAGACAGATTGATATATCCCCCATTTATGTTTCAAAAGAACTAAGTAATCTTGAAAAATTAAATCTTGTAGGGAAAGAAGCAAAAGGTAATCTGCATTTATTTCAGATAAACAAGAACTGCGTTATTTTCGAAGAACTTAGGCAAATCTTTATTAAAACAGATTATTTAGGTCAATTGTTAAAAGATCAATTAATTGGCAAGGCAAAATATGTATTTATCTATGGCTCTTTTGCAAAAGGAATTGAAACAGAATTAAGTGACTTTGATCTGTTTGTTGTTGGAGAAATAGATGAAGAAAGACTAATCAGTATAATTCAAAAATTGGAACCAAAGATCAACAGAGAAATTAACTATGTACTTTGGACAGAAAAAGTGCTGAATCAAAGGGTAAAAGGCCATCATCTGCTAAAGAGCATTAAGGAAAGCAAAATAATAATGCTGATTGGAAACGAAGATGAGTTCAAAAAAAGAATCAGATAAGTGGGAGAAAATACAAATTAACGAAAACCTAACCAATAATGCAATTCAACTTGCACAAAGAGATATAAAGACCGCAAGTGATGTGTATTCCAACAATGATTATGATTGGGCATTTTCTATTGCATACAATGCTATGCTGCAAGCGGGTAGAGCATTAATGTTTTCCCAAGGTTATAGACCTACAGGAAAGTACAAACATGTTTCTGTTCTTGAATTTGTTAAAACCAAATTTGGAGAGGAATTCGCAGATAAAATCCTATTTATATTCAATAAAATAAGGAAAAAAAGACACATTGCTGTCTATGAGCAAGTGAACATTATTTCAAGCAATGAAGCAAAGTCTTCGCTGGACACAGCAAAGGAATTTGTTGATTCTGTTATGAAATTGATTAAATAGATAATCACGATCATCAAATTTCCCAAAAACCACTCACCAGTTAGGTTATGTATTTGATGAAATTAACCATTTTTTCTAAAAAGCTTGGATCAGTATCTTCAGGTATTTCTTCTTCCACGCGTTTGATCTTTCGACGCAAGAATATAGACTCTGGATTTCTTCTACAAACACTCATCATATTTTCAATTCTTGATGCATTATATGCTTGTGCCACTTCTGCATGACCTGGATTGTACGGTCCAGAAGTAGCAAAATCTCTGACTTGTGTTTTGAATTTGCTGTATCCTGGATATAGTCCCATGCTGTATAAAATCAACTAAAAATATATAAACATTTGTATTGTAATATATGGATATTTGAGGCAATGAAATACTTCTCAAATACTTTTAAATAGTAAATTTGTCAACTGTTGTTAAGTTACCTAATTTTGGTTTTGTAAAAGATAGTCAAAGAGAAGTTGTAGAAGATATTGTAAGAAAATACGACCCTGATTGTTTGGACCTGGAATTTGATTACTCTCCTTTGGAAATGCTTAGATAGCTTTTCACAATTTATCACACAAATCAGCTTTCCTAATAACCACTATATTCTAGTCCCTACACTTAATTTTAGGTTCAGTAATCTTTGGGACACTTCCCTAGTATATCAAACATTTTATAAACCACACTACATAAGTCGACAGTATGAATAAAGATTATACTTCGGTCAATAAGGATTGGTGGGAGAGAATGGTCAAAGAAGAATGTGGTTTTACAAAGCCTTGGCTTGAACTGGATACAGATGTAATTCAAAAACTTGCCAAAGGCGAATTAAAAAAACCTCCTGAACCATTGAATGATATTTACCCCACATGCATATTTGCAGAGGCTGAAGGGAAAGATGTTCTATGTCTTGCTTCGGGGGGAGGACAACAATCTGCTGTTTTTGGTCTGCTTAGGGCAGAAGTAACAGTGCTCGATATCTCTAAGGGTCAACTTGAAGGGGATAAGAAAGCAGCTACTCATTATGGATATAAAGTTAAAACCATTCAAGGAGATATGAGTGATCTTTCAATGATTAAAGATAATTCTTTTGATCTGGTTTACCAAGCTCCATCCATGGCATATGTCCCTGATGTCAAGAAAGTTTATGCGGAAGTGGC
>CAYQPU010000048.1:0-5928 GCA_964419615.1 uncultured Methanosarcinales archaeon
GATTGTTTTGTCAAGTTTTAGCTTAGTTGCAGTAGCAGAGGATGAGATTAATGATACTGAAAATCTAGATACTAGTGAAGATACTGATATTGAAGATAATGAAGATACTGAAAACAATTCTGATGAGGAATTGGAAGATGAAGTAGTTGATGAAGAGACTGCTGAAGAGATAGAGGTTATGATTGGGTCTAGCTTAGGTGCTCAAGTAAGAGTGTTACAATTGCAAAGAGCAGTAACTAAGAGTTATATTGTTGGATCTTATGTTGTTGAATTGTTAGCTGATCATGATGATGTTGATGAACTTGTAGCCATACTTGCAGAGATTAAAGTTTTAAAAGAAGAAGTTGAGAACTTAGATACAGACTCTGAGAGTGCTGTGGAAGATTTTGTCAATATAAAGAAAGACATAATGGATTTGATTAGTGATTTTAGAAAAATTGCTTCACCATTATTATCTGCAGAACAAAAGCAAGAGGTTCATGATTTCATAAAAAACAATGAAGATCTATCTGCATTAAATCAAGAGATCAGGGATAAAATCAAGGAGCTTAATGAACAGAGGATTGAAGATAAGCTGAAAAAGATGAGTCTAGAGGACAAGGAGCTTCTAGAGAAAGTAAGGAAGAACGAGATATCTTCTGAAAAGATAAGAAGTGAACTTAAGAAGAAATATCTTAATCTTGACCAAAAGCAAAAGAAAAAAGCCAAAAAAGATATTGGAGAAAAATTAAGAGCAAAAAAGAAAGTTAAAGAGATTTACAAAGAAAAGATTAAATTGGAACATAGTTCTGTAAAAGAACAGAGACTAAGAAACAGACTTGAAAAGGTTCCAGAAGATAAAAAAGATGCTGTCAGTAAAAGAGTTAATACAAAAGTTAAAAAAATTGTGAGAGCAAGAGAAGAGAATCGCGTTGAAAATGTTAAGGAAAGAAAAGAACAATTAAAAAAAGAGATTCAGGTTAGAAAGCAAGAATTGGAAAAGATACAGAATAGAAAAATCTCAGCAAAAGTAGAAATTGAAGAAAATTCTGATGATGATAAAGGAGATGATGAAGTGGCAGACTCAGTCTCAAATATTGGTAAAGTGAGAGCTAGGAGGGCAAGATGAAGAAAGCAATAATTGTTTTTATGTTGATATTTGTTATTACAGGTATGTTAATGGGATGTTCTGAAAGTGCAGATGAGGGTGGTGATGAAACTGCACAAGTAGTTAGTGATGAAGAAATTTCACAAGATTTGGACAATACTGTCATCGAAGATAAGGAATTAGTTGTTGGAGAGATGATTTAGAAGAATGTATGATATTATTACTGTCGGGAGTGCAACTGTTGATGTTTTTATTGATACGGAGTCTGAGTTAATTAAGATTAAATCATTGCATCATGAAGAAGAGTTAATTGCTTACCCTGCTGGTTCAAAATTACTAATTAAACATATTGAGTTTTTGACTGGTGGAGGAGGGACTAATACTGCGGTTGCTTTTTCCAAACTTGGCCATAATATCGGGTATCTTGGTAAGATTGGCAAAGATGATGGTGGCAAGAGAATTGAAGAATTACTAAAAAAGAATAAGATAAGATTCCTTGGGGTTAAAGCAGAGGGGATGACCTCTTATTCAGTTATTTTAGATAGTATTGAGCATGATAGGACTATTTTGACTTACAAAGGAGTCATGGATTCATTTAAGTTTAAAGAGATTAACACAAACAAGTTGAAAACTAATTGGTTTTATTTTTCTGCTCTTGTTGGAAAATCATATAATGTTTTAGAAAAGCTAGCTGCTCATGCTAGTAAAAAAGAGATTAAGATTGTATTTAATCCTTCAAGTTATCTTGCAAAAAAAGGTTCAAGGTTTTTAGGCAAAGTGTTAAAAAATACTCATGCACTAATACTCAATAAAGAAGAAGCAGAGCTGGTTGTTGGGAGTGGTTCTATAAAGGATTTACTTAATAAGATTATAAAAACAGGTCCAAAGATTGCGATTATTACAGACGGGAAAAAAGGAGCTTATTGTTATGATGGAAAGCAATATCTTCAGATAAAGGCACATGGTGTTAAAGTTGTTGAGGCAACTGGGGCAGGTGATGCTTTTGCTTCGGGTTTTACTTCTGGTTTGATTAGAGGAAAAGATTTGAAATTCTGTTTGCAACTTGGTTTAGCAAATGCTGAGTCGGTTATTCAACACAAGGGTGCAAAGAGTAAGTTACTTAGTTATCGTTCTGCTTGCAGCGTAATTAAGAAAAAACCAGCAAAGATTATAAGATTAAATTAACATTTTCTTAAATGATTCCAAAGGCTAGGTAAAAAGAAGAAGTCTGGATTTGCACTGTCTGGCCGGTTCGTTCGCCAGTTTGCTAGCTTTAATCCACATTCATTCAATAAATCAGCTTTCAAATAGCAAACTGTTCCCTATTGCATTACATGATGATTTTAATCTCACTCACTTTCTTGGCCTTGGTAGGGCAAATCCAATTTAGGTTTATGCTTATTGTATATCGATACATTTATAAATTACTTATTGCCTCCATATATTGTTCGGGGTGTAAGTTAGACAAGATACAAGTGTATCTTAATGTTGAATGGGCCTGAAAAGGTGCTCTCTGGTATTATTTCTTGCAGAGACCCAATAAAAGGCTTTTTAACAGATGAGAGCATTATAGACAGTATAAGCTCTCCAATCAGGTGATTAACCTAGTGAAGAGATGGGAACCAAAAGAAGTCCAAGAAAAGGAAGTATGCAGTACTGGCCTAGAAAAAGGTGTAAAAGACCTTATGCTAGAGTGAGATCTTGGCCTGAATCTAAACAAACTGGTTTTCTGGGTTTTGCTGGGTATAAAGTCGGGATGACTCATTTTTCTGTTCTGGACAACGATAAAAATTCTATGACTAAAGGTCAGGAAATTTTCATGCCTGGCACCGTCATTGAATGTCCTGGGATTAAAATTCTCTCATTGCGTTTTTACAAAAAAACAAAACACAAATCATCTGCTGCTTCTGACGCTTTACTCAATGTTGATCAAGAAGTAGCTAAGAAGCTAAATCTACCAAAGAAAATTAAGGAAGCAGATCTGGGTGCTGTGGAAAAACAACTTGAAAATTATGATGATCTTAAGGTTGTTGTGTATACAAGACCTAAAGCAACTGCAATTGGAAAGAAGAAACCTGAAGTTTTTGAGCTTGCTATTGGTGGAAATAATATTAATGAAAAATTTGAATTTGTAAAACAATTTATTGGTAAAGAGATTAAATTATCTGATGTTTTTTCAGAAGGAGAACAGGTTGATGTTAAAGGAGTTACAAAAGGTAAAGGTTTTCAAGGTACTACCAAAAGATATGGAACAAAGGTTAGAGGTAGGAAAACTGAAAAAGCTAAAAGAGGGGTTGGAACCTTGGGTGCATGGCACCCACATAGAGTTAGATTTACTGTTGCACAACCTGGTAAGATGGGTTATCACTTAAGAACTGATAAAAACAAATGGGTGATTAGAATTTCAGACAAGCCTGAAGAGATTAATGTCAAAGGTGGATTCTTACATTATGGTAATGTTGTTACTGATTATATGATTGTTAAAGGATCAGTTATGGGACCTTGTAAAAGAATGATTATTATTACAAAACCAAGAAAGCCTAATAAAAAAATACCTAAAGATGCCCCTGATATCAAGTATGTTAGTTTAGAGTCAAAACAAAAGCATTAAAATGGAAGTCAATATCAAAGATTTGGATAATAAGAACATTGGCAAGAAAAAATTGCCTGTTCAGTTTGAAGAAGAGATTAGACCAGATTTAATTCAAAGAGCTGTGCTTTCATTTCAAAGCAGAAAAAGACAACCTTATGGTAGCGACCCTGAAGCTGGCCTTAGGCATTCTGCAAGAGTATCCAAAAGAAGAAGAGATTGGAGAGGTTCTTATGGAATTGGTATTTCAAGAGTTCCAAGAAAGGTTATGGTGAGAAGAGGTTCAAGATTTACTTGGACTGGTGCAATTATTCCAAATACTAAAGGTGGAAGGAGAGCTCATCCACCAAAAGCTAAGAAAAAATGGACGCAAAAGATTAATAAAAAAGAAAAGAAGATGGCGCTAAGAAGTGCAATTGCTGCTTGTGTGCATGTTGATATTGTTAATAAAAAAGGTGTTGTTCCAAAAGATTATCCATTTATTGTAACTAAAAAATTCGAGGGAGTTGATAAAACAAAACTTGTTTATGAAGCTCTTGATAAGATTGGTTTGAGTAAGGAACTTTTAAGAGCAAAAGCTAAAAAAGTTAGAGCTGGTGTTGGTAAGTCCAGAAATAGAAAGTACAAACGTAAGAAAGGTCCTTTAATCATTGTTTCAAAAGAATGCGGATTAAGTAAAGCAGCCGGTAATATTGAAGGTGTTGATGTTGCTTTGGTTAAGTCACTTAATGCTGAGTTACTTGCACCAGGAGCAGAACCGGGCAGAATTACTCTTTGGACTGAATCTGCAATTGATGTGCTTGATAAGGAGAGGCTGTTCATATGAATAATATTGTTAAATATCCTGTTTCAACTGAAAAATCAATTAGGCTTATGGAGTCTGAAAACAAAATGGTTTTTGTAGTTGATAGAAAAGCTAACAAAATTGAGATTAGAAAAGCAATAGAGGATTTATTTAAGGTAAAAGTTATCAAAGTAAATACACATATTGGACCAGATGGTGAGAAAAGAGCTTACATAAAATTGCATGAGGAATCACCAGCAATTGATATAGCCACACAATTAGGGTTAATGTAATGATAAATGAGGTATAATTGAAGATTACTAAGAGGAAAAAGAAAAGCTTTAGGGGACTTCCGAGCGAAGTGAGGAATGTCACCTGTGTTTTGGTTGAGCTTTTCTTAAAAGATCAATGGGAAAAAATTTAATTCAACAAAGGAGAGGAAAAGGTTCACCTACTTTTAAGAAGCCTAGTCATAATTTTAAAGGATCTGTAAAGCATAGGCGAATTGATCAAGAGATCATTAGTGGTGTGATTAAAGACATTGTCCACTGTCCTGGACATAGTAGTCCATTAGCTATTATTAGATATGAAGATAATATTCAGGATTTAATTCTTGCTCCAGAAGGTGTTAAAGTTGGAGATTCTATTCAAATTGGCCAAACTGCTAAGGCAGATATTGGTAATATTTTACCTCTGAAGAATATCCCTGAGGGGACCTCAATATATAATATTGAAAGCAGACCAGGAGACGGGGGTAAGTTTGTTAGAAGTTCTGGTGCAGCAGCAAGAATTGTTTTAAAAACCGCAGATAAGATAACTATTCAATTACCTTCAAAGAAACAGAAAGTTTTCCATCCAGAGTGCATGGCTTGTATTGGCATTATTGCAGGCGGGGGAAGGCGAGAGAAACCGTTTTACAAAGCAGGTAAAAAATATCATGCTACTAAAGCTAAAGGCACATACTGGCCAAAAGTTAGTGGTCAAGCTATGAATGCAATTAGTCATCCATTTGGAGGAAGCAGGAGCAGTAGAAAAGGTAGACCAACAATTGCTCCAAAACATGCACCTCCTGGCAGAAATGTTGGTATGATTAGAGCTAGACGAACAGGTAGAAAGAAAAGGTAAATATGTTTAAAAATGGCAAAAAAAGAATTTAAATTTAAGGGTCATGGAATTGAAGCATTGCAGAAGATGAGTATTAAACAGTTTTCAGAGTTATTACCTTCAAGACAAAGAAGATCTTTGAGTAGAGGATTAACTGATGAACAAAAAATATTTTTAGAAAAACTAGAGAAAAAAGATATGGTTGAAACTCACTGTAGGAACATGATTGTGCTTCCAAATATGGTGGGTAAGAAGATTAAGATTCATAATGGTAAAGAATTTGTTATGATTGAGATTGAAGTTAGAATGCTTGGGCATTATTTTGGTGAATTTGCTCTTACTAGAAAGAGAGTTGGTCATCAC
>CAYQPU010000049.1:0-5549 GCA_964419615.1 uncultured Methanosarcinales archaeon
CTGTTTTCTCTTCTTTTGGCTTTCCTTTCACAACATGTTTTTTTGGTTCCTCTTTTGGTTTTGGTTTTTGAACCTGCTTTTTAGGTCCTCTAACTTGTGTTGCGATTTTGTCTAAAAAAGATTGGCCTTGTGGAGTGACTATTCTTCCTCTCCTAAGACTTTTTTTCTCTGTTTTTACAAATCCTGCTTCTTCTAATTGCTGAAGTGCTTTTCTAATAATTGATCCTGATCCTTTGTAAACTTTTTCTGTTTTGTGGCCTCGATCTTTTTTTCCACCATATTTTGTTCTTAATTTTGAAACCCCAATTGGGCCGAGCATGTAAACTGTTCTAAGTACAGCTGCTGTTCTAAAATACCACCAATCAGGTCTAACTGGTTGCCTTTGCTTATGCATACCTGTTTTCACAAATTCTGCCCAAGCTGGAGGTTTGATATTATCTACCTTTTTTAGCTCTTCTACTGTCTTTTCTATAAGCTCGTTTGCATCCACATCATAGATTGTTGCCATTTTCTTTATAAATCGAAATATGATGTTATTTAAAAAGTTTTGGATTAATTACCTATGTATTTTGAGAATTCAGATTTAGCTTGTTTTTCATTTGCCGCTTTTATTAGTACTCTACCATCTTTAAATATGCTTAAATTTTTAAAAATAATAAAATAATCTTCGGATTTTACCTCTCCTAATTTTTCCAAGTTTTTCCTAAGTTTACTTAATTGAATAGGTTCACCCCAGATTTGATATGTACCAGAACCACAGAATTTGGTTGTTTTGACAAGCTTTTCTCCAGTAAGATACTTAAAGTCATGATTACAAGCATGACAATCCAGATTTTTTTTTATTGTAATATTTTCAATGGTAGGTTTCCAGATATTTAACCTTATTAGATTAGGATTTGGTTGTTTATTCAAAAGAATTTTGATTGATTCATTTACCTGTATTGATGATGTTAGACCAACTGTTGTATTTAAAATCCCTGCTGTTTCGCAGGTTTCATTTGATTTGGCTTTTGGAAAAATACAGTTATAACAAGCACCATCTGGAGTGAAACTAATTACTTCACCAATATCCTTAATACAGGAAGCATGAACCCAAGCGATCTTTTCACGAATGCAATACTCATTAATTAAATAACGAGTTTCAAGATTATCTGTACAATCAAGAATTAGATCTGATCTAAGAATTTCAATGTTTGTGTTATTTAAATCTGTCCCATGTGATTCAATATTAATATTTGCATCAATCTGCTTAAGATATTTTTCAAGTGCAAAACATTTGGGTAAACCAATATCTTGCTCAGTAAACAAGGTTCTTTGAAGATTTGATAATTCAACAATATCTCTGTCAATAAGGTTAAGATTGAAAACGCCTGCTCTTGCAAGTAGGTTAGCAGAATTAGATCCTAATGCTCCAAGACCAATTATTGTTATTTTTTTTTGTTTTAGTTTTACTTGGCCTTGCTTGCCGATTTTGCTGAAAATTTCTTGTCTTGAATATCTCATTCTAAGAATTAATTTAAAGTTACATTAAATAACTTACCTTTTAGTATCTCATCCAACGTCTGGCAATTTCTCTGGCCTGAGTTTTATTAGTAATATTTCCTTGAATTACGATTTTTCTTGTTAGTTCATTTAGTAGTTGAAATCGGTCTTTCATCTAACCACCCCATAAATAAAATAAGAAAAAGAATATAAAAATGTTTCTATTGAGTATATTCACTTAATATGGCAGCTCTTCTATAGATTGGGATCAATTGGTTAGGTAATTTTTCTAATTCTCTGATTTCAATTCTTCCTTTTGTGTCAGCGGCAATATACTCTTCTAAACCTGGCCATTCTCCACCATGACCTGCAATTAAGCTAAAGTCTTCTTTTATTACTCTCAACATTGCCAAATGGTTTCCTATGCCATGCACCAGGTCAAATTCCAGTTGTTTTACATGATAACCACAGCTAACTTCAATTATATTTGTGGTTACCCGCTCTCGATTAATATTTGTTACTGCCACCTCTCCAGCTTTTTTTCCGAGTAGTGCTCTACCAAGGTCTGTTTCAATGTTCATTAATCCTAAAGATTCATCGTAAATGTGGGCAACAAGAAATTTCTCTTTACCACAATCACCACAATTGGTACCATTTTGCTGGAACACAACATAAGCACCTTCTCCTACAGTAACCATTGGTTCCAAAGGATTAATGTCATTCCAAGATAAAATTTTGGAGTTTTGTAATTTTAATTCAAGATCTTCCTTAGTTGCTATAAACTCATTTACTGCTGCATTGTATTCTTCAACAAGAGGAACAACTGCGAATCCATCATCAGTAGAACCTACTCCTTTCATCAAGTCCGTTACTTCATCAACACTCACTGCACCAGTCATAACTCCTGATCCTAGCTTTCTTTCTAAAGCATTTTTCAATAATACATATTCAAATGAGAATAAATTTTGTCTTGCCATTTTAAAAGGAAATGCGTTTTTATATTTAAACTTTTAGATACTGTAAGATAGTAAAAAACAAAAAATTGCATAGATGAAAATAAAACGCCGCGACCCGGACTTTCAACCCACAAACAATATGTGCTTGTTTGAACCGGGAGATCCGTGAGGAAACTGGCTGTCTATGCACTTGATTCAAGGCCAGCGCAGTACCAGATTACACCGAAATGGATAATATCCAATTTCTGTTGTGCCATCGCGGCTTAAAGAACAGAAGAATTTACTGTTTTATATAGTTTATTGTTCTGATAAACTTCTGATAAATAATTCTACTAAAATAATAATTGATATGCTTTTAGAGCTGAAACATGATTGTCCATATCTGGACAGTATATGTCAACATAGATATTCATCTCATGCTCACCACCAGTGGATAATTCAACCCTATAACATAGTTCATCAAGATCGGCATTCCCTTCAGGATTTTTTTTTAAAATTTGAAAACTTGTGCGTACATCTGATGAAATATCAGATGCGTAATATTCTCTGCCAAGAGTAGTTGGTTCCACATCAGTAGGATCTACATCCATCATTTTCCCCAACATTGTAGAATAGTGAGTAGCAAGAGTTTTTGCTTCAAGATATGTTGGCTTTTGAGAAAATGGAAGTTTTATAGAATCACCTACACCAGGTGTTCCTATAACATATTCTACTTCATCTGATTTAATCTTTTTTTTTTTGAATGTCAGAAATTTTCATGAGCTCAAGAATATATCTAACCTTTATAAAACTTCCGAAATTCACCACTGAGAAATAGTTTATTTGTGCTTGTACATGGGATTATTCTTATTGTATTTGGCAAATCACACTAATTCCATATAAAAAACCATTAAAAAACCAAAACATTTATAAGTCAATTTAAGTTCCCATATATAAATTTATCGTAGTCATTATAGAAAAATTGCAAAAGGGGTGGAGCAATTTTCAATAATTGTTCTAGGTGAAAAATCATGAAACAACAATTATACATAAAGAAGTGCCCAGAGTGTGGTGGCATTAATTTATTCTGGAATAAAGATAAAGGCGAAGTTATTTGCAAAGATTGTGGTCTAGTTGTAGAAGAAAAGATGATTGACTTTGGTCAAGAATGGAGAGAATTTGAATCTGACGGAGGCCCAAGCAAGAGAAGAGCTGGCGCACCTATGACTTATACTCAGTATGATCAAGGTCTGGGTACTGAAGTTGGAAGAAAATCTGACTTGAGTGGTATGAATAAGAGAAGTAGAAACAAATTCTTTAGATTAAGAAAGTGGCAGTATAGAATATCAACTGCTATTGAGAGAAATTTAAAGTTAGCTCTGGCTGAGCTTAAGAGAGTTGCTTCTTACTTGAAATTACCAAGATCTGTTGAAGAAGAGGCTGCAAGAATTTATACTTTAGCTGTTCAGAGAGGTCTTGTTAGAGGAAGATCAATGGAAAGCGTGGTTGCAGGTTCTTTATATGCTGCTTGCAGGCGACATGAGGTTCCAAGAACTCTTGATGAGATGTCTGAAGCTTCAGGTATTGAAAAGAAAGAGATTGGAAGAACTTATAGATTTGTTACAAGAGAATTAGGTATTAAAATTTTACCTTCTAATCCTAGTGATTATGTACCAAGATTTTCATCTGCATTAAAGTTATCTCCTGAGACTCAGAGTAAAGCTGTTGAGATTTTGGATATGGCAAGAGATGCTGAACTTACTTCAGGCAGAGGTCCAACTGGTATTGCTGCTGCTGCGTTATATGTGAGTGCTTTGATCCATGGCGAGAAAAGAACTCAAAGAGAAGTTGCAGATGTTGCTGGTGTTACAGAAGTTACAATCAGAAACAGATACAAGGAATTGCTTGTTGAACTGAATCTTGAAAAAGAAGTTAAGAAAGTCAAGAAAAGGAAGAAGAAAAACTAATTAGAAATATTTTTATATTCTCTTTTTTATTTGTTTTTTGATGGCTAAAATCAATTACGCAAATATTTTGAGTGCATCTAGGATTCTTGCACTTCCAGTTTTGTTTTACTTTGCACTTAATTCAAATATTCTTGCATTTTGTATCCTTTACTTAGTGGCTGCATCAACAGATGCATTTGATGGTTATATTGCTCGAAAAATGAAATTGGAGAGTAAATTAGGTGTAATTCTTGATGATATTGGTGATTATCTATTGTACATTAGTTCATTAGGACTTATATATATCTGGGCACCATTTGTTTTGACTGGTTATTGGTATCTGTGGTTAATTATGTTATTTTATGGATTATCACAGAATTTTATAATCTATCTGATTCATAAAAAATATTATTCATTACATTTGTATTCATGGAAATTTATTGGGGTACTAATTAGTGCAAATACTTTGTACTATTCTGTTGGAAAGAGCTTAATTCCATTGTTTATGTTGTTTGGTTTGTTTTCTATTGCATATCTTGAAACTTTAGTGATAATTATATTTTTTAAAAAGCAGATTAAAAGTAATATAGGATCAGTTTTCAAATTGATGTAGAATGAAACATAAACACACTCAAAAAGCTGAGATGCATCTACACTCTAGTCATAGAGATAGGAAGGACAGAATAAATATGAATTTTCTTCAGACTATGAGTGCAATGATAAAAAAGGATTTTGATACAATAGCTAGAAGTTATGGTAGCAGAAATAGGGTTTTTTATCCACCTTTTTTTTTTGATTCAATTCAGGATGTTGAGACAATTGCAAAAAAAGCTGTGGAGAAAGATATCAAAATTGTTGCAATTACGGATCATGATTCACTCGCAGGTTCAATAAAACTTGAAAAGATAAATAAAAAAGAAAATTTGGGTTTAATTGTAATTCCTGCTTGTGAAATTTCAAGCAAGCATGGACATGTATTAGCTTATGGTATTAATGAGAAAATTGATTGTGGGCTTAGTGCTGAGAGGACAATTGATCTTATACATAAACAAGGAGGGATTGCTGTTGCTGCTCATCCATTCATACCTTTTGCTTTAAATGAAAAGATCCATGAGTTAGCTTTTGATGCAATTGAAATTTTTAATGCTCAGATCCCGGTTAGTAGAAATTTAATGGCAGAAGAAGC
>CAYQPU010000050.1:0-4955 GCA_964419615.1 uncultured Methanosarcinales archaeon
ACAACAAAAGAAGACTGCACACTTTTAGCGGGTACAAATAAACATACTTGGGAAAAAGGAGAATGCACTGATAGCTTACTAATAAGATCAAATTGTGGTGGAAGTGATGAATTCTGCTCTAAAAAAGAATTTGAGGGTTGGTATTGTAAGGTAGAAGGTAGTGCAACTCAAGCAATCTATT
Source organism: uncultured Methanosarcinales archaeon (assembly GCA_964419615.1). GTDB lineage: Archaea > Nanobdellota > Nanobdellia > Woesearchaeales > JAGVZT01 > JAANXH01. The sequence goes on from CAYQPU010000050.1 coordinate 182, forward strand.
GTGACATGGGTAATGTCATTGAAACAAAAGAATGTGTAGGATCATGTTTATCTCAAAGTAGACAATCAATACCTGAAAATGCATGCAATGTGAAAGTTGATCACTGCTTGGCAGGAGGTAATTCCTACTCAAATGGAGATGTTGTATGTGGTTCAACAGAACTCTTAGTTAACAGCAATTGTGGATCAAACTGGGAATGTGTGTGTAGTAATGGTGATTGGCTAAGACAGGAAAACTGCGATGCAATAGGAAGTTATTGTGCGAATGGAGCATGTGTAATTCCTGAAGAGCCAAGTTTTTCTTGCGAAGATAGATATGGACTAACAATAAGTACAGGTTCAGATTGTGATCCTTCCAAGTTGACAACCTCTTGGTGTTCTGGAAATTACTTAAAATTTTGCTGCTCAAGATCTATCTACCATGCAGAGTGCCAAAGAGGTGCAGGTGCAGAATGTAGAAATTACAATAATGAATTCAATTATTGCAGATATGGATATGTTTCTCCTTAAAATTTTGTCATTTTAGAGTACTCAAAAACGTAAGATTTAAATACTCTATCTCTAATTTGTATATATATATGTATCAACCAAACCAACCTTATGAATGTGCTGACTGTTCAAATAGTCTAGGCTATAGTCCATTAAGTGCACCTTCTGATCTGGGCTATGATCCGTTGGGATCTGTTAGTCAGACTCCTGTTGAATACTTGGCTCAGACAGATGAAACATATGCTGGCTTAGAAAATGTATTAGGACAAGAGATAAGTCAAAGCATTAGTAACCTAAGTGAATACCAGCCAACAATGGAACCAATGAGCTGGAAAGATGCAAAATATGGTTTTCAAGCAGGGTATATTCTTGGAATGGCAATAGAAAATCAAGAATCAACAGTCTACCATCTAGCTGGAGACTTAGGATATGATCGATCAGAACTAGATCAGAAAGTAAGTGAATTTGAAATTAGAGATGCAATCAGCAGCATAGGAGATATTCCAGTTGATCCAAGAGAAGTGGATGTTGCTTCAGCTGTTTTTTCTGATCCAATAGCAAAAAGAACTTTTAGAGAAGCTTTAGAATCAGGAAATCCTGATTTAAGCATTGCAACAAAAAGATTCCAAATGACTTATACCTCACATGTTGTTAATTTTATGGGAGTTGAAATTGCAGCAAAGATTCTAGAAGTGAGTGAGAGAACTGTTAGGACACATGTAAAAAAGTATGGGGATGATCAAAGAAATAATTACACTTTTCCAGATGATTGTATTGTTAGCCCCTTATTGTTAGAAGACCAAACAACAAATCAAATGAATGATCAAGAACTAAATCAATTAGTTCAAGAATTCTTTTCTAAAGCAGATTTGCACCCTGCTGAAAAACAGATTTTGTGAAAAAAACCCAACACAGATTATTAAATTTAGTTTCCGAAAATATTTTGCAGAATGAAAAATCTGTACAAAGAAAGGGAAAAAGCAAAAAGCTACACACCAAATCTAGGTGAAAAATACAATATTCCAATACCAAATTCTCAAGATTTTTCTCTGCTTTATGATCTTCAACATAAATTATCACCGTATACATTGATTTTTGATCCTATCAGGGATCCAATTCAACAATCCCAAAATTATTTGGCAGGAGCAGTTAGTATTTATTCCCTGATAAATCCAAATTCTTTTGGATTAAGCCCTCCACCTCCAATGCAACCGCAATATGAGACTAGTCAACCAGGTCCAGCTGATATCCTATTCAAGAATTATATGGACAATATTGAAAGCAAACTTGATTATGATACCAAGCCAGGTGTTGGTATAAAAAACAAATCTTCTGGGAAATCAAGTAAGGGTTCATCCCGCAGTAATTCAGCAGGTAAGTAGTTTTTTTGGAAAAAAACCCAACACAGGTATTTAAGCAAAAACATCCAACCTCATATTATAACTAGCGAGGAAAACAAAATGACAAAAAACCAAAATCTGGACCAAAAAATGGGTGATGAAGGACAGATTCCATATGAATGGCTACAGTCTTTTTTAGATTATAGTGGCACAGGTATGGGGCAAAATGGATTGACAAGTAACCTGAGACAAGACACTATTCAACCTTGGTTTCATACATTCTATGCTGCACAAGCAACACAGGATCCAATTCAAAGTGATGTTTTGTACTTAGCAACAGCATTAACAATTGATTGTATGCTTCAAGAGTATGGTACTGGTGGAATAGAATCTAATGGGGATGGACGGATAGGCATATCCTCTTTGTATGAAGATCTAAGAGACTATTGTCTTGACCAAATAGATTACATATCAAAACCAGAGGAGTGATCTTACGGATAAAAGACAGTAAGCTTTATTAAACATATCTCATAAATTTGAGAGCATGAAATCAAGAATCTTTTTTGTTTTTTTATTAGTGTTTATCATAGGCTGTACCACAACCAGTAATGTTGTACTAGAACCAACCTTAAAAGAAGAATTAGAACTTGAGGTTTACTTTTGTCCAAGAGATAACTGCACAGAAATTTTGTACAATATATTAAATCAAGCACAGTATTCTATATCTTGTGCATTCTATGATCTAGACTCAACATCCATAATAGATCTGCTAGACCAAAAAAAACATATAACTGATGTAAGGATAATAACTGATAATGACAATTTTCATATGACAAAGAATGAATATTGTGAAAAATCCAGCCATGGCGCTGGTGAGGCCTATGCCGAACGAGGACAAAGCACAGCTTTGGCCGACAGCTGCCAGGGGTGGCTGGATTTTGAACAAATAATTAAGCATGACAACCGTTCTGGTTTAATGCACCAAAAGTTCTGCATTCTTGACAATAAAACAGTTATAACTGGATCAATGAATCCAACATTTAATGGCATGAACAAAAATAACAACAACCTTCTAACAATCAAATCAAAACCACTGGCAAAAACTTACACAGATGAATTCAATGAAATGTGGAAAGGAACTTTTGGAAAAGGAGTTAAAACAGACAATCCCAATATTGAAAATGATAAAACCAAAATAACAACATACTTTTGCCCAGAAGACAGTTGTTCAGAAAAACTTAGATCAGAACTAAAAAAGGCAAACAAATCTATCTACTTTATGACATTCACATTCACAGATCATAGGATAGCAACAGAACTCCTCCAAAAACACTATGAAGGAGTGCATGTTAAAGGAATCTATGAAAAAAGATCGATCACTAGGTACTCTACTTATCATAAGCTTCTACATCAAAACATCACAGTAATCAAAGACTCAAATCCTGCAGTAATGCACCACAAAGTCTTCATCATAGACAACACAACCATAATAACCGGCTCGTATAACCCTACAAAATCAGCAGATACGAAAAATGATGAGAATTTATTAATTGTGCAAAATCAAGACCTTGTACACCAATATCTTAATGAGTTTGAGAACATTCAATAAACATAACATTTATATATGTGGTGTATACATTTGTATATGTGAAGTAATATGGTGCAAGCTGTAATTAACATTAGGGATCAGACAAACAGAACATTGAATATAGTGAAGGCTAAGTTCGGACTAAAAGACAAATCTCAGGCAATAGAAATGGTCGTAAATGAATACGAACAATATTTTTTAGAGCCACAACTTAGACCTGAATACAAGTTAAAGTTAGATAAAATTACCAAAGGCAAACACTTAACTAGAGCAGAGCTTGAAAAAGAGGTAAATTAAATTGTATAAAGATCTATACAGTCAGGAGATTGTTAAGAAACTGAAAAAACTCAAAAATAAATCTATTCAACAGTATTTTATTGTAAGGAAAAAAATGGATTTCATAATCTCAAATCCAAATCATAGTTACAAAAATCTGCACTATACAATGAAAGGATTGAAAAGAGTACAGTTAGGTCACTTTGTGCTAGTTTTCTCAATTAACCGTAAAAAGAAACAAGTCGCGTTTGAAGATTACAATCATCACGATAAAATATACTATTGACTCAATCCTAAACATTTAAATATTACAAGTACTTACTGTACTTACAGGTAACACAAATGCTGATAAAACTCAGTGAACATGCCCAAGACAGAATGTTAATCAGAGGGATATCACTTAAAGAGATTGAACAAGCAATAAAGCAAGGAAGTAAGGAATTACAAAAACCTGATAAAATATTATCATACTATAGGCATTTTTGTGTTGTATACAGAAAAAGAAAAGCAATGTATTACATAATAACAGTCAAACCAAGGTGATAAAGATGAAACACGAAAAAATTTCAAAGAAATTTTTGGTGTCCAAAAAATCAAAAAATGATTTTTTAGGATGTCCATCATGTGAAAAAGGAACATTAACAAAAGGCAAGATTAAGAAATACCTGTATGGGGAATATTTGGGTGAATATCCAGCAGAGATTTGCAGTAAATGTGGTGAAAACTATATAGATTCAGAGTCCATGGAAAAAATTGAAGGAAAAGCAAAAAAACTAGGTATCTGGGGATTAGGAGTTAGTACTAAGGTAACAAGATCAGGAAACTCTCTTGCAGTCAGAATCCCAAAAAAGATTGCAACTCATATGAAGTTACGTGAAGGAAAAGGTGTTTATTTACATCCTGAGAAAGATAAGATTGTGATTGATCTTTGATCATTAGGCTAGATCCTATTCAAAAAGCTTAAAAACAATACAATACTGACTACTTTGAAAAATGGAATTATCTAATTTTATGGTTGCACTGCTGCTCAGTTTAGCAGCTGGACTGTCAACAGGAATAGGTAGTCTAATCTCTTTTCTTGT
>CAYQPU010000051.1:0-4182 GCA_964419615.1 uncultured Methanosarcinales archaeon
AAACTTCCTAACTAATATCAACTTAATCATAACTAATCCAAGTGTAAATGATTTCCAAAAATCACTAGTAATCTTGGAATCTCCAATTCTCTCACGATAATTAACAGGAATCTCAACACACTTAAGTTTTGACTTAATAGCAACAATCATAAACTCTGGTGAAAAAGAAGATCCACCTACTCTAAACTTGGTCCTAATCTTATTATAAGCTTCCCTTTTAATTAACTTCATTGAACAACCAACATCAGTTAAACAAGGTCCATTATGAACATACTCTAATAATTTGGCAACAGCAACATTTCCAATTCTTAAGAACCAATCCATCTTAGCTCCTTTCCAAATCAATTCCTTAGAAGTTCTTGTACCAAAAACAACATCAAAATCATCTGCATAATTCAATAGTTTAATAATATCTTTACCCATGAAAGTGCCATCTGGCTCTGCAGTGATAATAATATCTCCAGAAGCTTCTTTTAATCCGCGCCTGTTAGCCCAGCCATAACCTTGCTTGGTCTCTTTAATAACCTTGGCACCAGCTTTCTTAGCTATTTCAGCGGATCTATCCTTAGAATTGTTATCAATCACAATTAACTCATCTACAACCTTTGTACTTAAAAAATCCTTGACAGCTTTTCCAACATAATCTTCCTCATTATAAGTTGGAAACACAACTGTAACTTTTTGTTTATTCCACATATTACCCCTCAAACCAGAAGAACAACAGTTAAATATTTAAAACTTTACAAGAACTCTTTAAAAAGGGGGGATTTTAATGAAAAGTTTAATCACTGGTATTACAGGATTTGTAGGCAGCCATCTGGCTGAGTATTTATTAAAACAAGGTGATGAAGTTAGTGGAATTGCTAGATGGAGAAGTCCAACTGATAATCTAAAAGATGCTGGAATCACAGACTCAATCTTGAGCACAAAATCTACGAAAGTAAAATTGCATACATGTGATCTAAATGATCTATTATCGTTACAAAGTGTAATAAGTGAGGTAAAACCAGATAGAATCTTTCATCTAGCTGCTCAAAGCTATGTACCTGCAAGTTACAAATACCCAGCGGAAACCTTGCAAACAAATGTTGTTGGAACCTGCAACTTGTTGGAAGCAATAAGGAGCCAGGGAAAACTTGATTCTGGTAAATATCCTGTTGTTCACATTTGTTCATCAAGTGAAGTATATGGAAATCCAACAAAAGATGAAATTCCAATCAAAGAATCTAATCCTCTGAGACCACTCTCACCATATGCCGTCTCAAAAGTAGCAGAAGACAGACTAGGATACATGTACTGGAAATCATATAAAATTCCAACAATAATAACAAGATCATTCACACATGGAGGTCCTAGAAGAGGAAGTGTTTTCTTTGAATCAGCATTTGCAAGGCAAGTAGCACTAATCGAAGCAGGAAAACAAGAACCAATCTTAAAAGTTGGAAACCTAAAATCCGTTAGGACATACATGGATGCAAGGGATACAATCAAAGCTTATGTTCTACTAACAGAAAAAGGAGAATATGGTGAAGTATACAACATTGGTGGTGATGTAACAAAAGAAGTAGGTGAATACCTTGACATCTACCTAAAGCTCTCAAAAAAAGAAATCAAAGTAGAAGTTGATCCAAAGCTCTTTAGACCGGCAGATGCTACACTTCAAATCCCGGATTTAACCAAAATCCAATCTCTGGGCTGGAAAGCAGAAATCTCAGCTGAGCAATCTTTTAAAGATATGTTGAACTATTGGAGAGAGAAAGTTAAGTAACTTAATCAACCATTCTTTCAAACTTTCTTCTAATTTTTGTAATGTATTCATTATTTAAATTTCTTATCTCAACTTTAATCTTCAAAACAAACTCCTCTGCAATACCAACTAGCTCTTCTGTAGACTCCTTCATGATATTATCTTTACTTGTAACATAATACTGTTTGTCGATCCTTTCTTTTTTCGCATCAGAAATGAATTGGTATAGCTTTTCTTTCTCAAATAATAATTTCAGTATTAAAATAGACCCAGAATGATTTTCACATTTAATCCCTGTTTTGTACAACAATGCTAAAAGCGAGTTGTACATTGCATAGTATGACATACTAATTGAGTTTTCATAAAGATCATTCTTCAGCAACACTCTGGCAGACTTTAGACAATTTGCTGATTTTTGAAAGTACGCTTCCTTTATTTCATCAGATGGTTCAACTAACTTGAGTTTATCCTCTCTTTTCAATTGACTCAAAAAATTGAACTTCCTCATAAAACTCTTCATAACCTCTTATTATAACATGATTCTTGATAATCTCTTTAATTAAAAGAGATCTATTATCAAAATCTCCAACCTTAACAATAATCTTAGAATTGATTTCCTCAACAGTTTTTTTAACATTTCTGCTGTTTGTCCGAATAAATATGTCTATATCACTGTGTTTTTTCGGAATCTCTTTGGCATATGATCCAAAAAGAACAATAAGCTTTTCATCAGTTTTTTCCAAAATCTCCTCAAAGATTATTCCTAATTCAGGGAATTGTAGTGTCAACTTTGTTGATTTATATATCTCAGATTGTAAAACATAATTGTATGAAATAAGATTCTTTTTTAAGAAAAATACCTTGTTCTTCCCTTGGATTCTAAAATCAACAACATTATCTTTATTTAGCTTGTTTAGCTTCCTTAAAATAGTAGAATGAGACTGATTTAGCTCTTGGGCAATGCCTCTAACATGAGTATCTTTTTTTAATAATAATAAGATAATCTCAAATTTGATACTGGTTTGATAGTGAACCATATGTATCAATAATGAACCAATTTATATAAATGTTATGGAAAATCACAAACTCAACACCAGAAACAGATCATTCAACTATGTAAACAAACATAGTATTCCCAATCCTATCGACAGGCTCATACTCAAGTAACCAACCATAACAATCTTGTTTTTTCATTAGATGTGTTACACTAATAACAATAGTGCCGTTAACGGGACCGCAACCCATGACCTCATGATCAAAACCATAATAATCTGGAATCCTATGTCCGTGTATTGCTGGAAATCCATAGTAACTAATCTTTGCATCATTAAACTCGTTATCCTGCAAATAATCAGCAAGGAAAAACAAATCTTGACCCCAATCAATAGTGGAATCAACTACATGTAAGTAAGCATTATCAAATCCGACAAACTCATTAACATAAGAATGATAATGTGGATAGGCCATAACAGAACTAATAACATACCATAAACAAAGTAAACCCAAAAGCACCTTGTGAAATTTCTTGAAATTAAACTTCATAATTCTGCTGATAAGTACAATAAGAAGAGGAATTGTACTCAACACATATCTATAACCAAACTGCTTTGTTGTGTTCAAAAAAGCAGCATGCAAAACCAAAACAGGAACTATAACAAAAAACTCATCAAACTTCCTATACTTAAAACAAAGCAAAACAGCTAACAATAAAAACAACAGCATTGGAATAGGAGTTTTAATTAAAAATCCATACAAAAAGAAATAAGGCTTGACAACCGGCTGCTTATTAATAACCATAGATGGCTCATCACCTTGTGACATATAAACATTAAATCCTAAACCCCTGGCATAGTAATATGGGAATGGATTTGGAACCTTGTTAACTACAATATCCATCAAAGAGCTTTTTGTAAATTCAGTTATTGGAAACAAAGTCTTATTCAAATGAACATCATCCTCAATAGATTGAGCTAAAGGTCTAAACATATCTTCTCCCTTGTAGGATGCAACAATCACCAGATAAGAAATAAAGAACATAATCAACAAGCAAAACCCTATTGCAAACAAGTTCCTAAATGGCTTGAGTTTCTCAAACTTGCAAAGCTTGATCTTTTTTTGAGAGATCCACATTAACAAACCTATTACTCCATAAATAGGAAACAAGAAAATTGCTGTAAACTTCATGCACTGTGCTAGACCCAACATCACTCCAGCAATAATCAAATTTTTATTAGTCTGCTTCTTATAAAACTGGTAAAAATAATAAAGAGCAATCAGGTTAAAAACAGCAAAACCCCAATCTCCAGTTGAGATCTGAGCATGGGTCAACAACTCCTGATTAAACACATAAAGAAACAGTGCAAACAATCCTGCCTTTTTTCCATAAAGCTCTTTTGCCCATTTGTACACATAAAAACCTAGTAACATAGATAATA
>CAYQPU010000052.1:0-3539 GCA_964419615.1 uncultured Methanosarcinales archaeon
TATCTTCATAAACTATCCATCCAGTAAGGTTTTGTAAGTCAAAAACTGTTTTTGTTTCTCCTGAAAACTCTGCATCCCATATTAATAAAGGATCTACGTTATCTATGAACACAGTGTTGTTACTTGAATTAATACCCTCTCCTGGACTCCAACACTGAATAAAATAATTAAAGTCCTGTTCTTCTGTTGCACTAAAAGGCACTGTGAAATTAGTTAAAACATCTGTAGTTAAATTAGTCAAACCACTTTGAGTTTGATTTAAAGTATTATTGATATATAATGAACAGTCGAAAACATAACTACTATTCACAGTTGCATTAATGTTTAAACTTTGAGTATTCCAACCAGTCCCATTAAGAGGATAAGGAAAACTAATATTAATCGTACTACCACCGGCCGGAGGAGGCGCACCAATTTGATCACAAGACAAACCCGCATCATTAGCATATAAAAGATCAATTTCATCTTTGTCAATACTTCTATTCCAAATAACAAGCTCGTCAACGTCACCACCATACCATTGATTAACCTCGTCAGTAGTGCAAAGTCTTATCGGATCTGCGTTCCAACCAGAACCATCCGTGCCACCACCTATACTATCACCGTTTTGGTAAACAGTAACTTCATTCGCGCCACTACCATTATGAACTATTACAACATGATTCCAACCAATAGAATTATAACTGTCATTCGATATTTGCGCTGCTGCTCCCGTCCAATATTCTAAAGAGCTCGTATCTATTCTTAAATGGTTTTGGTTACTATTCGCCCAATTAACAAAAGGATCTTCAGAATCTGTAAAAGCACTTGTTCTAATCCATATACTTATAGAAAAAGATTGATCTTTACTATACCCATCAAAAGGCGGAAAAGGATCAACAGAAGTTGTTAAAAAGTCATCCACGCCATCACATGTGTAAGAACCACTTCCAACTTTAAAACTAGACGTGTTCAATACAGCACCTGACGCAGTAAAATTATACATACCAATATCTGCACTTGTATTCTGGTCGAAACTCCAACAACCTGAAATGTTTGACATCAAATCAGCACCTTGTACAGCACCAGCTAAAAGAATTAATACTAAAATCCATAACATTATTTTTTTCATTGTCTGTCAACTCAACTTAAATTTTGCAAATGCGGCAATCATCATTAAAAATATTACACCTATAACAATTGTTAAAATGTTATCAAACACGAAAGGAATAAAACCAAACTGGTTCGTCTCTGCGGCGAGGTCTGTATTATCTGTTAAGTCCTCAAAAGCGTTTCCTAGTATCGCTCCAAGTAATGCGATGAAACAAAGTAAAATTATTGATATTATGAAAAATGCGGGGTGACTGTCAACAAAAAATGCGCTAATAAGTCCTGCCATTGCAAAACCTATGAACAAAAACATAAAAATTCCATCCATTAATGGTACGTACCTGTCTATACTGTCTTGAACTACTTCTTTACTTTGATTTTCAGTAATTACAGAACTATTTTGGTATTGCCAATTAAATTCGTTAGCTATTTTAAGACCAAAAATGGTTGCTATGGCAAAACCAAAAATTACAACTAATAAAAGAAGTACGTCTATTATTGCGCTTCCTTTCTTATTCCATCTTACATTATTTTTATTCTTTGCCATTTTAACTTCATCTTTTTTAATTTGTCATCTTCCTCGTCGACAATATATTTGAGTTTGTGAACATATTCTTTTTGTAATTGTACCATGCTTTTGCCAGTTTCTTTTTTTTTCCTTTGAAAAAAGTGAAAAAAGTCATTATGAACTCGCATAAGTTTTCCATTGCTCATTTCTTCCCCCCTATTGTACCGAAATACATTAGTAATTTATAAATGTAAAATATTATTATAAGCGCAATTGCGACGTAAGAACCATAAACTACGACTCCATACGCTTGACTCATTAAGTTTTGACTTACTGCGCTTTCATTTACTGCGACTGCTTGTCCTGCAGCTATTATTGCAAGGTATAATGCCATGAATAAGAATAATAGTTTTAGTTCTATTCTATCCATGAATTTCATTAGTAGTAAGAAGAAAAACATTAAACCTATTATTAGGAGAGCTACTGGTATTTCCCAGTCGATAGGAGTGTCTACAACATTAAGTGTCCACGTGACTTTTTGACTGTACTCACCATCGCTCATATTAGCTTCTATGGTGTACGTTCCTGATGTGTCATACCCTCCAGGGAAATTATAATTAAGTCCTGTTACACCGGTCGTATTGTCGTCTAATAACCACGTGGTGATCACGTCTGAATCAACATCAGTAAGTGTCACACTAAAAGCTTGACCATTAGGTTCAGTTACGTTCACCGTAAGGTTAGAAGGAAAAGGACTATGACTATCTACTGTAAAGTTACTATTAAGAATAGTAATATTAGGACTACTCACTATCTCACTAAAAACAGAACTTATATTCGCCCAAACTAAAAAACTAACATTATCACCTTTAGTAAAATTACTTGCAAAATCCTGTGTTAAAGTAGAACCATTCGCGACATTCGGAAGATAAAACTCTCGTATAGGAGAACTATTGACTAAAAACTGAAACGTGACATTCATCGTATCAGTATCGTTCAGATTAAACGTTGCATTTCCCCAAATAGTATCATTCGCGTAAGCAATACCAGGCCATATTGAAACATTGTTGACGTCAGGTTTTCTAGTAATATAATTATTAAAAGTAAAATTAGCTACCTGTGCAGGTGTAACAGTATCACTCGTCATGTGAATAATTATCTGAGAACAATTCCCCTGTGATTCTATGGTATAACTACAACTACCATCAGGAATTGCAGGAGCTCCCATTACTAAATCAAAACCTTCACAATTACCCGTCCTATGACCAACTAAATCAACTCCTGAACAATTATTTAAAGTAACATTCTGAACAACATTCACCTCAATAGTATTGTCATAATCTGCACTAAAATTATAAATTTTACTCGTCCAATTACCTGCTTGTCTATATTTTAAATTCACATTCTCAGAATATAACGTATTAACTTCATTCTGATTTAAAGGCCTATTAAAAATAGTAATTTCGTCTAATGAACCATTCCAAAAACTATTTGACAAATCATTTTCAGAACCTATTGCTACAGTGTGATCTGCATCGTCATCTAAATAACTCCCTATATCAGAATCAACTAATACCCCATTTCTGTATAAACTTATATTTTGAGTTCTGTTATTATAAGAACCAACCCAATGTTCCCAATCCCTACTTGTTGTAAAACTTGTTGCGACTGACGTTCCATTACCTATAAGAAAATACATTAAACCATTACTAGAATACATCCTCCAACCTTTAGAAAGACTTTCTTTGCCTATAACAAATTGAACAGCAGAAGACGTATTATGGTCTGATTTAACCCAAGCACTTATTGCAAGACCTGGATCATCATTAAAAGTGGTTGTTCCATTCTCTTCCCAAGATATATAATCATCTAGTCCATCAAATTCAAACACAGACCCTCTTAAAGCATCTTCTACATAAAACGCGCCCATATCACCATGAGC
>CAYQPU010000053.1:0-3535 GCA_964419615.1 uncultured Methanosarcinales archaeon
ATTGAATTTGCCTGGAATTGTTGGGAGTGATTCTCATCAGCATCAAGAGATTGGAAGGAGCATGATGTTATTGATTGCATCTTGAAAAGAAACTTCTCTTTTAAAACTGATTCAACAAAGATGTCACATTTGGTTTTACGACATATTGGTGGAAGTTTGAGGATGATGTTTAAATGAAAGAAAAATTTTGGACAGTACCAAATATTTTAACTGTTATGAGAATTGTTTGTGTTCCATTACTTACACTAGCAATTATCCTTGACCTTAGATGGTTCATCCTCACATTAATCGTGATTGCAGGTTTAACAGACGCACTAGATGGATATTTTGCCAGAAAATTAAATCAAGTATCCAAAAGAGGTGCTAATTTGGATTCTCTCGCAGATAATTTATTCTATTACTCTATACTAATACTCGTTTTAGTGTTCCGCGGGAATATAATCGTTACATACTTGATTCCAATTGGGATTGTAATAGGATTATCATTAACAGTAATGACATTGGGATACATATTACATAAACAAATAATTCAATATCATCTTTACATTGGAAAAGCAAGTGCTCCATTTTTATATTACGCAATTATTGGAGTTCTCTTTTTAAGTAGGGATACAAGTTCAATTAGAATATCTTTTTATGTTAGTTTTATTTTAATGTGCCTGGGCTATTTTGAACAATTGATACTAGTTTTTATTCAAAAGAAAATAGATCTTAATACCCCCTCAGTTTTGTCTGAGATAAAAAAAAGGAGAAAGAGAGTGAAGCTAAAATGAATAAGAACAAAATGAAAAAAATATCAGTTATTGTCCCTGTTTATAATGAAGAAGTTGGAATAACTCATGTCCTGGAAACATTAGTCTCTTATAAGAGATTTCATGAGATTATCTGTGTTAATGATGGTTCATCAGATGGTAGTCTAAAAAAGATAAGAAAATTTAAGGGCAAGATAATTATTATTGATATTCAGCCTAATAAAGGCAAAGGAAATGCTATTGTTACTGGAGTAAAGAAATCAACTGGAGATTTAATTATGTTTGTTGATGCAGATATTTCTAACCTTACTCATGAGCATCTTGATAAAATGCTCCATCCAATAATTTCAGATAGCAAGATTGATGCTGTGCTTGCTTATGAACTTGGACACCTTGTTTCAATATTTACTGGAGAGAGAGTTTATTACAAAAAGGATCTGATACCTGTTTTAGATGAAATCCAGCATAGTAAGTTTGGAATGGAAGTTATTCTAAATAAGGCATTTAGGAAGAAGAAAGTTAAGAGGATAAGACTGAAGAATATGGGTCATTTGGAAAAGAAAGAAAAACATGATGCAAAGATTGCAAAAAAAGAGTATTTTGATCAATGGTTTGGCGATGTTTTCAAGCAGATATTAAAGTCAGGGATCACACCAAGACAGTTTCTTGCTATGGCTATTGAGACACCAATTTGGCAGGTTACCCAATGGAAAAAAGAGTTTAGAAAAAGAGGGAAAGTATGATTAGGTTGCTTTTACAGGGACTATGGTATTTTCTTCCGGCTATTGTTGCTAATATGGCACCAGTTTTTGCCAGGAACCTTGTTAATGATAGGTTTAACTGGCCTGTTGATTTTAATAAGAAGTTTAGGGGAAAACCAATTCTTGGAGATCACAAAACATATAGAGGCCTGGTTGCAGGAGTTATTTTAAGCATACTTTTTGCATACTTACAGATAGGATGGTACTCAACTCCTTGGGTCAAAGAGTTGAGTTTAATTGATTATAACAGACTTAATTTTTGGTTATGGGGATTTTTAATGGGATTTGGAGCTTTGTTTGGTGATATGCTTAAGAGCTTTTTTAAAAGAAGAGTTAATGTTAAGCCAGGAAGACCCTGGATTCCATTTGATCAGATTGACTGGCTGGTTGGAGCTTTGCTGTTTACTGTTTTTACTTATGTTCCTCCATTGAATGTTTTAGCAGTTATTTTTTTGCTCATGCCATTTATTGCAATTGCAGCAGTAAGAATAGGTTATTGGCTGAAGATAAGGAAGGTCAAGTTTTAGAATCTGTGTAAATAGTTGTCAAAGTTTTTTATCTTGTTATTTTCTATTTTTACTCCTTCTTTTTTTAGCAGGCTAATTTTTGGATTGATTTTCTCTCCAGAAGTTTGCCCATCAAACCCTCCAATTGCCCCATCTGACTTGACAACTCTGTGGCATGGTACTGTTGGAGCGAATGGATTATTTCTTAGTGCATTCCCAATTGCTTGGTATGCTTTTGTGTTCATAGCTTTTGCAATTTGTCCATAAGTTGAGACTTTGCCTTTTGGTATTTTTTTACATAAAGAATACACTTTTTTATTGAATTCTGACATTTTACAAATATACTGTAGAAGAATATATATTATTTTGGTTTATTAGAGAACTTTAAAATAGCACCTCAACCTTGAAATATTGATATTCTATGATTTAGAAGTTCTCTCTGAGAATCTTGTTTGGTTTTTCAAAATTTTCATTAATTCAAACAGTTATGTAATCACTGCACCGTGGTTAAAAATAGAAAGACTTAAATATTTGAAATTCAAGCTGTTCTACATGATTGATATTTATAATACCTCTGAGTTCAGAAATGTTTTTGACAGAAGGATCAATGCAGATGGAGGTATGATAGATTTATTAGAAAGAAGACATATTCAAAGAAGAATTATTAGCTTTTTGGAACCAATTAGTTTGTGTTCTATTGCTGATATTTGTGACAGTGTCTCTCAAAGTGAACTGGGTGAGGGGCAAAAAATGCTCTTAAATAAAGCACTTGAGTTAGTTTTATCTGAGAATATTGATGATCTTGGGAAAGATAAAGTTGCAAGAGTTGGATGGAGTGGCCCTGTTGATGCAAATGCAGAAGATTATTTTGTTCATGCAATTGAATCTTGGTTTTTCAAGAGAAATACAAGAGACGTGTTTGGTCTTTTCAGTTTGTATGGTTTTACTGATCCAGAGAAGACCACAATCCAGGGAGAAGCAATTTGTGATCAGCCTTTAAGTACTGCATTTCAATTTCTTTTTGGCTATGATCCAATGAATTCTTTTTTGCTAAGGTCACTTGGTAGAGATTATGGCATGAGTTGGAGTGATCAAAGAAGATGGTTCTCAAAAATAAATTTACTTGGAGGGGTTACTTTAAAAGCTGCATATATTAGTACACCATTTTCAGTTCCTGATGATGTGATTTATTACCCTCATCCAGAGGAATATGGAAGCGAGGGAAGGGATAATCCAGTTTATTTAGAAAAATCTCTGCTAGCAAAATCCATGATTAAACAATACTTTGAGTTAATTCTTGAAGACAATTTTCCTGTTAAAAACTCCTTAGTTCATAGTGATTTGGCAAGTCATAAAGACGAAAGAAGTTCTTAGGTATATGGTTATTACCCAAAAAAATATAAATGAATTAATTTCATGAATTATAAAAGGAGGTTTTAAAGTGAAAAAGATATCTGTTGTTTTATTGATGTTTCTGATTGTTTTAAATGGTTTAGTCTTACGATTGTAAAAGAAC
>CAYQPU010000054.1:0-3203 GCA_964419615.1 uncultured Methanosarcinales archaeon
TCTAATAACATAATGTGATTACGACCATACAAAAATTTAGGCAGTGACAATTCAAGCATAAAAATCGGGTTGTTGTCATATCCAAGTGGGCGATAAGTAAATTTAAGAGTAGTGTCTCTTACTTTGGGATTGTAGATATAGATATAACTTATCCCTGTGCGAGTTCTTGTTATTCTACAAGTCCAGTTTTCAAGTTGTTCTTGGGTAGGGATAATAGTGCCACTTGACCCGAATAGTATCTAGCACTCGTCGTCCCCCTGCTCGGACAGATAATCTTCAAGGATGAGATCTAGAATTAAATCCCAGGCCTGTGCAAGATGTTCTTCTGCATCAGGGCATGGATCATATTCATACTCAAAGAAAAAATCCGAGCTCATGACCCGGATTCAATCAAATAGACTTAGTTGAAGGTGGACAAAAAAGTGCTAATTAATGTCCCTGAATAAAACATCATATGTGGTGTCGTATCTTTGCATTCTTTTTCGCAATCTGCTTTCATAGGTATGGTAGGATTTTACGTACTTTTCAGAACTTCGGTTTGGTGGCAAGCTAAGGTTGTTCAGCCTAATGAATTCTTCAACGATATAGTTCCAGGGTTTGTTCAATCTTTGTAGGCGAATGTAATAAGATGTGCTCACAGCAAGCTTTGTAATCTTTGGGCGATATTCCCCGAAGGTTTTCTTGTACTGTTCTCGAAATTGTTGCACAACCAAATCTGGATTGGCAACCTGTGAAGCAATCGCAAAGACTGCTTTCTCATTGTTGATGGTCAAAGTCTCAACTTTACTAATCCAATCTAGTGGAACTTCTTCTGTCTCTCCGGTAAGGATATAAACATAAAGCATATTTGCTATATTTTGGAAGTGACCATCAAGTAATTGGTCGAGATAACCCATGATATTTTGCATGAGATCATAAAGGTCATCAAGAGATTTTTTCAGATCATCAGGAAAAAATCTTTCGTACCAATACTTTTTTCTAGGCTTGCCATAGTATTTCTTGCTGCGCTCATGCAAGCTTGCAATATTCTCTGGTAAAAAAGATGTTGAGTTCTGAACCATTGATTGGATTTCATCCAGAAAATCTTCAAGTGGAATAATGTCATCATCCAAATAGATTTCCTGTATGGGTTCATCATCTGGGCTAACTAAGTTCAGGTAGAAGGTACTTCTCTCTGATTTCATCAATGATGGGTTTGAAATCGGGGCTTGATGGGAGTAATGAGCCAATTAGTTTTGTTTCTTTCATGAATGAAATATCCTTTTTATTGGGTGAAACAATAAGAAGGACATTGTAGCACATATGTTCTATTTCAGAGAATGAATAGCGGAGTAATACTTTTGGAATTCTCCCTTAGTTTTGGTCATCATATTGCAGTGGATTGTTTACCATAATCCGACTATCTTTTTGAGGGGATTTGATATATTTATTCTAGCAACCTACGAGCAGCAAATTTGGAGTTTTTCAGCTTGACTAGTTTGCTACTTTTTATCTGGTATATTTATGACATTATAAAAATATTTTCCAAAGGAGTGATGATATGTCATTAGGTGTTGTAATTAAAGGACCAGAGGGGGTTGTATTGGCATGTGATAGTAGAGTCACTCTTAGTGCACAAAAAAAAGATGGAACCCCACCTATATCAGTTAATTTTGATAATGCAACCAAGTTATTAAGTTATGATAAACCACATAACTATTTTGGTGCTGTAACCTATGGGACGGCTGTTATAGGTTTGCGTACCGCCCACAGCTTTATTCCAGAATTACAAAATGAATTGGGAAATAAAAGGAAAAAAAAAGTTTTAGAATACGCAGAAATTATTTCAAAATTCTTTACAACTCAATGGGAAAAGGTATATCCATCTGGATATGATGGTCCTCCAATGATATTCGTTGTTGGCGGATATGACGAAAATAGTGCATATCCAAAAATGTATAAAATTGACATACCCTTTGCTCAGGAACCAATTGAACAAAACCCGGGGGACACGAGTTTTGGAATTTCCTGGGGAGGTCAACTAGAGATTGCCAGCAGGTTAATTCACGGATTTGATCCCGGAATAAAGAATGTTTTAGAATCAATGGACGAGATTGATAAGAATCTTACTGAACGTATTATAAAGAAGTTTAGGGAGAGTTTCGAAATTAGTATTCCATATCAGATACTACCATTACAAGACTGTATTGATTTAGCACATTTTATGATTCAGACAACTATAATTGGTCAGAGCTTATCAATAGGTCTCCGGGGCGTTGGTGGCCCAATAGATGTTGCTGTAATTACAAAAACTGGTGGCGTTAGATATATACAACAGAAAAACTTAAAATTATAGGCTATAATGTTATTAAACAGATGAGGAGTAGCTGTTATGGGCAAAATGAAGTGGACAGAGAGTGCTGATGGAGCCAGTGTAGCTCATGGATGGGATATTCGTCCACCTAGTTATGTCATGGTAGATGCTGCACCCCCCAAAAATTATGTAAATTTACTCCCAATTGGATCGTCACAAACTTGGCAACCTTTGGAATTTACTAGTCTATATGATGTAGCTAAAATTAGAACTGTAGATGATGGATATCATAATCAACTGCTAGATCAAAGTCTACAAGAACACGAGGATATATGGAGGGCTTTAGCACAAATATAATATATCCAACACTCGAACAAGTGATACAAGTTAACCGCCGGATGATTACAATGTCTGGCGGTTCTTTTACTGCTCCAAATAATTTTCATAATAAAGAGTCTTTAGAATATATTCTTACAGCAATTGCATTTCCAATATTTGGCAAAATTATTTACTCAACCCTGATTGAAAAAGCTGCTGCCTTAGGATACAAAATTATTACTTCTCACGTTTTTCTTGATGGTAATAAAAGAACAGGAACCTATATGACTTGGAGTTTCCTTCAATCAAACAATAACCCAGTAACCTTAGATATGAGCATTGTAAAATTAGTTGAACAACTAGCAATAGGGGAGAAATTACAATCTGATTTTGTTGATTGGCTTCAGGATCATTAATGCTAATATAATATGCACATTCGTTCGGTTTGATAATCGAGAACTCTTGCAAAAACAAGGGTGCTCTATTATTACAATGTAACGACCAACTCAAATGGAATCAGACGTGTTGATTCCAGCGAACTACTGATGCTTGCATAAAAAGCTAAACTGTAGTTTGATAGAAGCATGAGCAC
>CAYQPU010000055.1:0-2925 GCA_964419615.1 uncultured Methanosarcinales archaeon
TTGAGGCTTTTCAGAAACCTTTTTGGTTTCCTTTAGTTGATTTTTCCAAGAATATTTTTATTTTAGGATTTGTTTTGTTGTTTTTTTATTTTGGAATGGGCATTTTTAGTCCAGTTTTTGCACATGTATTAATGTCTTTTGTAGTTCCTCTAATTTTTTTACCTGTTGTTTTGGGTTTGTTTAAATTTTCTAGGTATAAACTTATTTTATCTAAACAATTAACTAGGAAATTGTTCTTATTTGGATTGCCTTTTGTTTTGATAAGTGTGGCTGGAATTTTTATAGCCCAAATTGATACTTTATTATTAACTTATTTTAGAACATTAGAGGAAGTTGGGATTTATAATGTGGTTTTACCCTTTGCTTTGATATTATTACAATTTAGTGCTGCTGTTTCAGTCATTTTATTTCCAATGGTTTCTGAATTTTGGGCTAAGGGGCAGAAAGAGAAACTAATAAGTGCTGTTAATGCTTTGTATAAATATTCTTTTGCTTTTATTGTTCCTCTAGGATTTTTAGTTTTTTCTTTTACGCCTTCATTACTTAATCTTTTTTTTGGAGAAGAATATGTTACTGGAACCTTGGCTATGAGGATATTGTTAGTTGGTGTTATTTTGTATACAGTTGCTAATATTAATCAGTATGTTTTGGCGGGAATTGGAAGACCAAAGATAACGGCGAAGATAGTTATTGTGGTTGCTTTGTTTAATTTCTTTGGAAATCTTTTGTTAATCCCTTATTTCGGGATAGTTGGAGCGGCTTTAATGACAACTTTGAGTTACTTTTTATCTTTGATTTTATCTTTGATTTATTTACGTAGGCTTATTCAGTTAAAGGTATCTATGAAGTCTTGGTTAAAGATATTTTTGTCTGGTTTGGTTATTGTGTTTGTCGTCGGATTTTTGAAAAAGTTGTTTATACTTAATGTTTGGGTAGAATTAATTTTATTTAGTGTAGTTGCTTTGTTTGCTTATCTCATTTTTTTGTTTGCTTTGAGAATTGTTAGCGTCGGAGAAGTTAAGAGAATGATTTACAAAATTATTGGATAATTATATGATTTAATATATATGTTTAAATATAGTATTATTTAAAAAGGCAAATTAACTTAATTTCATTTATGTTTTTGGTGAAGAAAAGGGGTGTTTTATTCAGTATAGTTTTTTTATTGTTAGTTGCATTGTTTGTTCATGGATCTGATCCTGTTGTTACGTTAGGTAATTCTTCTCCTGCTGGTGGAGGAGGTTCTTCCATTATTGATATATTAAATATTACGAATAATTCTAGAATTGGGGGAAATGTTACCCTTAATTTTACTACTGATATTACTGCTAATCTTACTATAAATATAACGAATTCAACTCTTAATTTAACTACAATTACACAGTTTTTTAATATATCTGGGGGTTCTAATGATAGTGGGGATCATACTACTGGTCATAATGTTACTTGGAATACGACGAATGGTACTACCCCTGACGGGACTTATAATATAACTCTATTTGTGTTGAATTCTACTAATGCATCTGAGTTTACGGTTTATCCAAATTTCCTTGTTAATATTACTATAGATAATACAGCGCCAGTTACTTCGGGTGTCAATATACTTTATCTTACCCAAAATAGTGCAGTTATTTCATGGGATTCCGATGAGAGTTCCAATAGTACTATAGGGATAGGCAATGCTACTACTGCGCTAACAACAGTTGCTGTTAATACTACTCGTGTCATGAACCACACAATTGTCCTTAATACCACCTTTATACAAGAGGGAGTCCAGAATGGTTCGCATACTTATTATTATAATATTACTTCATGTGATGATTTAGGTAATTGTAATGTAACAGGTACTTACAACTTCACTACTTATGCATATACACCAAGTATAACTATCAATAGCCTTAGATATAATGCTACTAATGGAAGTAACCCTGAGATAGCTGGAACAAATACCAATAGTTCTTATATAGGACATTTAGTGGAGACTGTTGTTAACGTTTCTACCGCAAGTACTGCCAACCTTACAGTTAATATAACTAATTCAACCAATGGAATTACCATTGCGCAAATTAGATCTGACGGAGCTATCAATCATACAGTGCTTTGGACCTATAATAGTAGTTATTCTGATGGGACCTATGATTTTATTTTATCTGCTATAAATAACACTAATGAATCTCAGATAGCTATGCCTGTGACGGTTGGCACAGTTAATATAGATAAGACCAATGCGAGTCTTTCGGCGTATGGAACAAGTGAGCTTACTGATACTTCGGTGATTGTTATATGGACTACAAGCGAAGCTGCGAATAGTTCTGTTAGATGGGGATCAAGTGAGGCAATAGTGAATCGTAATGCTACTAACTCTAGTTTTGGCACAGGCCATAGCGTTGGGTTAAGTGGGTTGAATCCAAATACAAAGTATTTTGTTAACTTCACGTCATGTGATTATGTTGGTAATTGTAATCATAGTGCAGATAATGGTTTGACTTTGAACTTTACTACTCTTGCTCCACAAGGTGGGCAAGGGGGAGAAGGAGAAGGTGAAGGTGAAGGAGAGGCAGAAGAAGATGAGGGTCCGGAGGCAGAGGATGCATTTAGTGAGCAAGAATCATTAACTGTGGGAAATTCATTTTCATTCAGAGAGGGAGGATCTAGTCATAGTGCTGAATTAACTAGTATTGATTATGAGAATTCAGAAGTTACGATTACTGTTAGTTCAGATCCTGTTGAAGTTACTATAGCAGAAGGAGGTTCTGCAAGTGTCGATGCTGATGGAGATGGTACTAATGATTTAAGGATTACTGTTTTGAACATTGTTAGTGCAGTTAAAGCATCATTGTTATTTGAGGGGATTGCTCCTCCAGAAACTGGTGGTGATGGAGAGGCAGAAGCTGAGGGTGAAGGAGAGGCAGAAGCTGAGGGTGA
>CAYQPU010000056.1:0-2923 GCA_964419615.1 uncultured Methanosarcinales archaeon
ACTTGCTTCACCATGCCGCCCAGTGTAGAAAAGAGGGTGTGTCATCTAACGGCAATAAAATTGCTTGTTGCGCCCAGGGAGAAAACATAGAATGGGGTCAAAATGGATCAAGTTATGCTCGAGATCAGATATTATCTAGTTATAAATGTTGCGACCATTCTTCAACTCCAGTATATAGCACAGGGACATTTTGGGGGGACATAATATCATGTTAAACAAAAAAAAGATATTCAATAATAAATTAAGTTTCATAATAGTATTTATATTTTTAATTAATCTAACAGTCATCTCAGCATCAGAAATTATTCTTGAAAAAACATCTTCTATTCGACAAGTACAACCAGGTGAATGGTTTTCAATAAATGTTAAAGTTACTAATAATTTTAATGAATCTATAGATGCATACATATTTGAAAAAGCCCCATCAATCTTAGAATTCAAAGATCACATACCTTACCAGGATCCTTACAGCGATTATATTATGCCCTATATTAGTATCCATAAATTACTTCCCGCTAATTCATATATTGAAAAAAATCTTACCGTGAGGCTAGCAAGTATTGGAACATTCTTTATTTCAAAAACAATCTTAAACACAGAAACAGCAACTTATACTTCCAACCCTTTAGAAATAACTGTGATGTGCAACCAAAATCATATTTGTGAATCAAACTTGAGAGAAAATTATGAAACTTGTTCGCAAGATTGTCCATCTGGAAGCCAAGATGGGATATGCGATATGATCAAAGATGGAAAAAACGATCCAGATTGTTTGCAAGGTTATGATCCAGATTATAAAAATCCACATTGTACTAATGGAATCCGTGATGAAGGTGAACTAGATGTAGATTGTGGCTTAATCTGTAATGAACCTTGTTTTAAAACTTATTGTACGCATAACTCAGACTGTCAGTCAAATTATTGCAACACCTACGAATCCGTTTGCACAGATGGTACAGCAGGTGCTAGATGTTACAACGATAATGAATGTGAAAGTGGAATTTGTATTTCTGAACCTACTTATAATCATAATAACCCAAGCGGAATGATCTGTAGTAATGGTAATGTAGGAGACCCTTGCACTTATGAAGAAGATTGTAAAAGCAAAAGATGTGATGGTATTTGTTTAGAACCATCAATTCATTTAAGTGAAATTGGAGATAGTTGCACCGACCATTCAGATTGCAACTCCAACATTTGTGACCCAATAAATAACACTTGCTCATATGGTGAAGTAGGAAGTGGCTGCACCAATTCAAGTCATTGCGAGGGTTATTGTTATATTTATGAAGGATATTACTCAAATAATAAAAAAGGAAGATGTACTAATGGTACTGCAGGAAGTGAATGTAACGAGAATAGTGGTTGTATAGATAATTATTGTGTTAATTTTCGTTGTAGTGGGGGTAATTTAGGTAGTGAATGTAGAGTAGGTTATGGTGATTGTGATTATGCATGTGACCCCTATTCTAACACCTGTACTGAGGGTACAGTTGGTAGCTATTGTACTGATATTGATGCTTATGATTGTCTTTCATATTATTGTGATAATAACGTTTGTGCAGAACAACCAGGCATTAAAGTTTCAGATGTGATAAGTTCTATTGATAATAGTTTTAATATAGTAATTGGTTCAACAGCTGTTAAGGATAATATTGCCTCAATTGATATTGCAGGATTTACAGGTATACAAGATACCTTAGATGATAATCAACAAGCTACATCTAATGATTATATTGTGGTTGTAGGAGGTCCTTGTGTTAACAAAAGAGCAGCAGAATTATTAGGTTTAACCTATCCTACTTGTGGTGCAAGTTCAGGAATACCTGAAAATAAAGGTTTGATTCAAACATTTACAAATGATGGCAAAAAACAGATTTTAATTGCGGGTTGGGAATCAATTAATACAAGAATGGCTGCACAAGCTGTTGTAAGGTATAGTGAATTTGAAAATGAAATGGATGAAGATACTGTGATTGTTTCTGGTACAAGTTTAGATGATATTAATGTAGAATGAATTTTATTTAATTATTATAAGTTTGTTAAAACATATTTTGATGATATTATTATGATTTTAGCGCATTTATCGATATTTATTTTGAGGATAAATGATGCCTTATTGTTGTCACTATTGAGTGGCTAAAATGCAAAGATTTATATACTTAAACAACTATTTTCTCATTATGGATAAAAAAACATTAGCTTTGCTTGGATTTTTGATGGCTGGATCGCCAAATGTAGAAGCTCAGGATTTAGATCCTGTAGCTGTTGAATCTAGAGAACAAAGTGATATAACAGTCTTATTAGGTAGGCATGCAAATATTGGAGATATGGAAGATATAGTTGAAAACCTTGATGATATTTCAGGTGGAATATTATATGTTGAGGGTCCAAGAAGTGTAGATCAAGCTAAGATGCAGATTGATTATGCAGATGCATTTAATGGGTCTTATGATTTGATAATGAGTGACTCATACTATTTGGAGGAGATTGCAAAAAATTACACTTCTAATTATTCTAAGTTGCTCTTAGAATGTGCAAAAAGAGATATTAAATTGAGACCTTTTGAGGTTTATGATAAGGATATATTAAAAGAACACTCAAAATTACAAAGACAACTGACTTTTGCAAAAAGAAGAGGGATGTCAATAGGTGGAGAGAAAGGTAAAGACTTGTATTTATCAAAATGTGCGGAATATGTTAGATTTAGGGATCAATTTATACCTGGTTTTATGAGTGATGCAATTGCAAATTCAGATTCTGGAAAACCTGTTGCATTTTTTATTGGCTTAGCACATGCTTCTGCAGTAGATAATTTTCAAGAAAATTATGGGGGGAATACTCAAATAAAACAATTGATTGATACTCCTAGCCAATAGGAGTTTGCTTTTCCAAGCCCCCGGCCAACACGTCTGCTGGGCCA
>CAYQPU010000057.1:0-2616 GCA_964419615.1 uncultured Methanosarcinales archaeon
AAGGGTAGGCCCTTCAAAACATCTTCTTGTTATCTTATTGAGGTCTTCAGGATACGCTGAATTATTATAATAATAAGGTTCCTTGGAACCACTTGGTAAATCTCTCCATAATCTTACTCCCCCATTAGTCATCAATTCGCTTCTTCCAAAATAACTATAAAATAAATTATGTAAATCTTCCTCAAACTGTTTCATTCTAGGATATTGTTCATTTAACCACCAATCCTCTTTCTGTAGATCTGTACTTCCTCTTCCTGGCCAACAATGATCCATATCACCCTGAGTCATATCATCATCCCAATAATCAGCAACATTCGCATAATCATCTAAAAATATTCCCTTAATCTCAAGGCCATTACTAGATAAATCAGAAAAAAACGAACCCAAAACACTCAATAAATCCTGAAAATAACCATCCTCTTGAATATAGCAATAAGGTCCACCAGAAACCTGGACACTTCCATGTCCCTGAGGAAAATTCTCAGTAATAAAAAAGGGTGGTGAAGGTATCACATGCCAAGGTTGATTTTGATTGGAATCTTTTCCATATATATCTAAATAAAGAAAAACTTTATCCTTATTCCCATCATTCTGAACATAATAATAAGACTCCTCAGTCAAAACAACGGTATTGTACCAAGAAAAAATCTCATCTTCAGAATATCCATTATTATGATACGAGTCATGTATTGCGTCACTATAAGCAAAGAGAGCAGTTGAGTAGGTCTTTTTATCTACTTCAGAATAAGATATTTCTTCTTCAGAAAATAAATCACTTTGATAAGAATAAAAAATCATACTAAATAAAGTTAATATAAGTAAAATAATATAAACTCTCTTTTTATCATAGAAATTAAACATAAATATAATTAACAAAACATATTTAAATACTTTATCTTAATGTAAAAAAATGATACTCACCCAACCTAAAGGTTGGGGTATCTATCGCTATCAAAAAATCCGTGAGGGTTAAGCAAGGAGCTTTTCCTGATGTTCGAATGTCCAGCCATCTTGGCTTTGCTCAATGTAATGCTGAATTGTTTCAGCGGTGACATTGCCAACAGATCTGTAGAATTTCCCTGCAGACCAGAAATGGTTTTTCCTAAGGAAAGTGTTTCTGATATGGGGAAATTTATGCAGAATCCTATACGCAGAGATTCCCTTAAACAACTGCACAACTTTACTTATGGAAAAACTTGGTGCAAAGCTAACAAACAAATGCACATGATCCGGCTGGATTTCAAGAGCATGTATCTTGAAATCATAGCAATATGCTATGCCATAAAAAGCTTTCTTACAAAGCTTTTTAATTCCAGGATACATGAAATATTTGTATCTGCATTTGGGTGCAAAGACTAAGTGGTATGTATTTTGACCATACCCATGTTGAGTTGATTGAAGTTCCATTTTGGAACCACCTCCGTTTTTTTAACGGAGCTATCGCTACTCAAATGTCATTGAGTGCGGCTGCTTCGCTCCGCACTCTTATATTGAAAATGGAAAAAGAAAAAACTATTGGAGGATGGCAATTCCTCCCAGTACTGAACTACTGGGTATCCTTGCCATGTTAATGTAATGAAAAATTTATATACTGATATCAAAGGGAAAGAAAGAGAAATTAATCAGCTAGAAAAATCAATGAAGAATTTGAGAGATTATGGATTTGAAATTTCAGAAGGCGAACTTCCTACACTTAGACAATCTGCTGAGAGATGTTTAGATAACCCTCTTTATCATACTAATTTTGTGGTTCGAAGGATGAGACAAGGAGAGAAATTAGAAGCTATTGTTTCAGATATCGCTTCTAGGAGAAAATACAGACTTAAATTTGGACAAAAGAAAAGAAAAGAATATAATGAAGAAGTCGATGATTTAGTGGGAGTTATTCCTGGAGCAAGATCTTTAAAGAGAAGTTCTTTTTTTGGTTTTCCTCAAGTAGCAACCTTTCCTATACTCATAGGTACATTATGTTATTGTGTCGCTAAAGGAATACTTAGTTATGTAGGTGCTGAATCTACAGAAGAGGTAGCTCAAGAAACTATAAATGCAATGCCATATTACAGTGGTGGCTTTGGAGTAGCACTTGGATCACTTATGTCTATCCCAGATATATTAAGAGACAGAACAAAAAATATACTTTCTAATATGAAAGGATATGTTGAGTATATTGATAGATCATTAGGAAGAAATTAATTTAGAAGGAGAACAATAAGAAAAAATGAGATCTAATTTAAGATATGCCACAACAGGACAAAAAATAGATTTATTAGCTGGAGCAGTGGCTTCTCAAATTCCTTCTTATGGTCTTTCATTGATTGCATTTCAAGATCCTTTACATGCATTATATTTCCATGCGGCAAATAGTACTGTTAGGGGAATTGCTGCATTTGCAGGTACAGTTTTAGGCAAGGAAGAATGTATAGGATTATTGGTGCCGGAAGTAACTGGGTTTTGTGCAGGTACATTAATTTCTATGCTTACTAGAGAAAGTATAGAAAGAAGAAAAAATCGTAGATTAGAAAATCTTGCTGATGTTGAATGAGAACAATAAGAAAAATGTCAGAAAAACAAAAAATACAAATGCATCCATGAGAAAGACCAACATTAGAAAAATAT
>CAYQPU010000058.1:0-2288 GCA_964419615.1 uncultured Methanosarcinales archaeon
ATACTTATTCGCTCTTTTGTTAATAACTTTGGTTAGTGTGTTAGAAATATTAGTACTGCTAAACAATTCAATTTTAACTGCAGAATTAGTTATTATCTCATTATTTTTAGTAATGTTATTTGTCATGCTTTTTGTAGTTGGTAAACGGGGATTTTGGAGATTAAGTTTTTTAGCAAACGCAGCTCACCTATTGAATCTATTTTATCTGATGACTGTATTCGGAGCAAGTATCCTAATAGGTGAAGGTGTGTTAATTTGTTTATTTGGTATGCTATTATGCCTTTCAAAGCATTACAGGCAACCAGTAAGAAAACCAGTTACAGAAGTAAGAGTAATTCAGAGAAAACCTGAAATAAACAGAGAACTAGCAGATTTACCTGTGGATATTCCCAAAGTAGTCAAATATCCAGAACCAAAATTTGTTGCATCACAAAGCTCAGAAATCTTCCACAGACCAGAATGTATGTGGGCAGACAATATTAATGAAGAAAACAAAGTATTTTTTGACACAAAAAAAGATGCAAGAAAAGCTGGATTACGCGCTCATGAATGTGTAAAAAAACCAGTAGAAGAAGAACATGTCCCTACTGGAGAATATGTAGCCTCACCACATACACAAGTATACCACAAAGTTGGTTGTGAATGGGCAGACAATATCAAAAATAAAAACAAAATTTACTTTCAATCAAAATTAGCAGCTGAGAACGCAGGCTACAAACCACACACTTGCTTACCTGGAGTTCAATATGTCAAGAAAACATACACACCAGTAAAACCAATATATACAAAAAAAGTATCTACTAAAAAAGTTAAACCAATCCCAAAGACAAGATTTGTTGCATCTCAAAATTCTGAGATATTTCATAGAGAAGGTTGTATGTGGGCAGACAATATTAATGAGGAAAACAAGGTATTTTTTGATACAAAGAAAGCTGCAAAAAAAGCTAAACTTAAAGCTCATGAATGTGTAAAAAAACCAGTAGAACCAGTGCATGTCCCTACTGGAGATTATGTTGCTTCACCATACACACAAGTGTATCACAAAGTTGGTTGTGAATGGGCAAACAACATAAAAAACAAAAACAAAATCTACTTTAAATCAAAATCAGCAGCAGCAAATGCTGGCTACAAACCACATACATGTATGCCTGGTGTTAGAAAAGCAAAAAAATCAGCAAAGGTAAGAGATGTTAAGAAAACATACTCACCTGGAAAATTCATTGCATCAAAAAACTCAACCCAATATCACAATCCAAAATGTGAATGGGCAAAAAAAATTAACAGAAAAAACAGAGTTTGGTTTAGTTCTAGCTACGAAGCAAGAAAACAAGGTTATAGAAAACATAAGTGTCAATAAATTTTTATTATTTCTTTTATTATGTTTCAAAAACTAGATAAAACATGAAACAAAAAATTAATCACAGACTGTATATATCAGGTATATCAACATCAAAATTGCTTCTCACATGAAATGCTTTTCCTAATTCCATTCGCCTTTGCCAACTATTCTTAGGATCAATGCTTCTTGCTCTTTTAACATAAAGATCTACAACTTGTGCAACACCTTCTGTAACATTAATAAGAAATGGCTTAGCTAAGTCAGCTGCGTTTAACAAGGTCCTTCTTGGTATAAAAGAAGATCTATCATCTTCAGCTTCTTGCAATGCTTTGGAAACCATTGCATCAATCACTGTTCTTGTTTTGTATCTAAAAAAAAGATCATATTGATTTGCATTGTTTTCTACTTGGTTCAAAACTCCTCTTGCGGACACAATCTGATTGGATAATGCATAATTCTCAGCCCTCTCAATTAGAGCATCAATAACTATTCCTGCTCTGATTTTGAATTCAACATCCCACTCATCTGCAATATCCTTTGCTAGTGAAAGATTGGCTTCAAGTATATAATCATTATTATCCTTAGCTGCCTTAACAGCTTTGTCAAGATGAGCATCAATTACTCTTGAAGTCAAAGTTTCTATAGGTATACCATAGCCTGTTTCTCCAGATTCCATTATAGCTGCACGAAGATATTTTTTAGCTGCTTGCTCCCAATCCACCTGTTTTGGATTTGTTGCAGCATCAGCCAAACTATCAACTCTGCACATATCAGAATAAGATATATGTCCACCACGTGACATTTCATTTAATTCAATTCCACAATCCTCAAAATCTTGATCCAAAAAACTCATTTTTCAATTCACCTCATTTGTATCTTGAGGATATAGGTTTTCTTATATTTAAATCTTTCGTTTTTGTAACTACTAATGGGTGGTTAGGTTTTCTTT
>CAYQPU010000059.1:0-2098 GCA_964419615.1 uncultured Methanosarcinales archaeon
GTTTTCCCAGCCAGGTATTGCTGCTGTGCCACTTCCACCTAGTAAGGTGTTTATAACTGTAAAGTTAAAGTATGTGACGTTCGTAAAGTTTGTATTGTCTGCTACTGTACACCTTACACTGAAAGCGCCTAAGAAGGAGGTGTCTTCTGCAGCTAATGCTCCTTTTAAGGCAGTCACTTGATTTGTGGTGGGTGTGATGTTTTTGTAATAGCTAACGCCAGGGTATTTTACAGCTATAAAATTTCTTAAGGTATTTACTCCTGAAGTCGCATCAGATGCTCCACAATCGATAGTTGTTGTACTTCCAAAATCAATTTCTTTTGTAGAGGCTATAGAATCCCCATCCTCGTTTTTTATTGTAATTTTTGAAGCAGGGTTTGTTGTGTCTATTTTAAGAGTAAAGTTGCTTTTGTTTTCAGCACTGTTGGTCGATAAGTCATAACATCTAACATTCCACTTACTATTTGCAGTGTCTGATAATGTGACATTTGTAAAATTGAATTGACTGTTATTAGAAACTGCACTGGTATTAGTTTGAATCAATGCCCATGTACCATTGAAGTTACCATATAGGCTACAATTGGATAGGTTCGCGTCCCTTGCAGTAAAATTGAATCTTATACTTGAATGATTATATAGTAAGTTACCGGTAGGATAAATTAAGTCAATGATTGGTTTAGTATTGTCAATATAAATCAGATTTGAAGTCATGTTGACAGATGAATCATTAGTGTCATAGGTGCTTATATTTACTCTATATTTTCCATCTGAGAAAGTTCCATTATCTGCATCCCACACATAAGTATAGTTTGATAAATTAAAACCAGTTGCTGTTTGGTTTAACACTACAGTGCCAGCGGAATTGCTTATATTCAACCACACAGTGGTGACGTTACTCGCATTTGTGCCCCCTGTTTCTGAGGTCCACGTTGCGTTTACAGTTATGTCTCCCGCAGTATAACTGCTTGTTGTTGGGGTGTTTATTGTAATTGTAACAGCTCCAGAAACAAATATTGCACCTAGAATCAAAAGTAAGCCCACTAAGAGGCCATGTCCTATGTTTTTTTTAATCATGCCTTCCCACCCCACATTTTTAATCTATGTTTTGAAAATATAGTCTGTGTTAATTAAAACAGCTTCCAATATATATAAGGTTTTTGATGTATTGTTGTGATTAGGATGGCAGATTTTTTAAATTCTTTTTCTCTTCTTAGGCGCTTTGCTACTTTTTTCTAATAAGTAAAGGTCTAGAAATATTGCAAGTATTGAGAGAATAACTGGTCCTATGATAATGCCTAGGAATCCAAACAATTCTAGTCCTCCAAGTACCCCTAAGAGGACTAATGCAGGATGGATTTTTCCTCTACTTCCTACTATGCCTGGTCTGATAATGTTATCAATAGTGCTGACAATAAAGATGCCATAAAATAACAAACCTAATCCATTGAATGTTTCTCCAATTGCTAATTGTATGATTGCTGCTGGAAGCCAAACTAATGAGGCTCCTACGAATGGAAGTATTGAAGCTACTACTGTTACTAATCCCCATAAAATTGGAGAATCTACTCCAAATATCCAAAATCCTAATGCTGCTACAGCCCCTTGGATAAATGCGGTTACAATGATTCCAAAGATTGAGGCATAAATTACATTGCTAAATCTATTTGCCAATTCTTGTTTTTGCTTTGCTTTTAATGGGATGTGGTCTTTGAGTTTTTCAATTAAGCCTTTGCCATGCAAGAAGAGATAATACATTAAAAATAGCATTACAAATAGGCCCAGTATTTTTTTAGGTAATGAGAAAACAAAATCTTGGGTGCCTCTGGCTATAGTTAGTGAAAAATCATTTAAGGTGTTTGTTACGATTTCACCTAATTCCATTTCTTTGTTAAAATAAGGAGAGATTGTATCTTCTACTTTTGAAAGGTCTAAGTCTTTGGTTTTGTGAAAGAATAATACAGACTCTTTGATTAAGGCGTTGGCAGCAAATATTATTGGAATAATGATAATTAAAATAACAATTAAAATTGTCAGTATAGAACTCAGCCATCTTTTTTTAACTGCTTTTTTTAGTATCTTGAAGACTGGATAGAATATG
>CAYQPU010000060.1:0-2097 GCA_964419615.1 uncultured Methanosarcinales archaeon
GTTATTGGCTACTTTGTATTATTACCGTTTCTAACATCTGGCTTAATCTCAATCATGCTTGCATTTGTGGCTGGAATAATGGTATTCATAAGCTTTGATGAACTATTACCTTTAGCTTATGAAAATGGAAAAAGACATCTTTGTATAGCAGGAATATTCTTAGGAATGCTAGTTATGGCAATTAGTTTGCACTTTATTAGTTTTTAACAACAGCATACAAATTCATTACTTTACCATATTCAGCATCATCAACAACAAACTGAGCCTGGAATTGATAAACACACGGTTTAGCTCTTTTTGGAACTTTAACTACAACCTCGTAAACACCTTCAACTTCCTTTACTTTAACCCAATTATCCTGGCCGCCATAAAAACACAGATCTGGGCGTTCAACAGTCCTGATAACAAGCTCAGCAGGTTTATTCGCACCAAATCCATAAACAACAGGCCGTTTACATAAAAACTTCTTTGCTGGACATTCAGCTGATGTATCTGTACTGGCCACATCAACACTCTGCAAATCTTTTTGAAGCTGTCCAATCTCTTGCTCAGACAGGTGAGGAGATTTGCATGGAATAATCAATAAACCTAGAAATAAAACAATCACAACACCACCTATAATCAGGTACTCTTTTTTCATCTCAAAACATATCTTCTCTTATCCATTTAAAAACTTTGCGTCAGTATTAAATGTCCAAATTAAGAAGATTTATTACTTATTCCTAATTCCCTTATTTAAATGGAAGCTAGATTAAAAGTTCAAAAATTGTCTGAAACTGGAACAAATATTATACTAAATGGATTTACAAAACAAAATTTAATAACAGCCTTTAATCTGTATATGGAAATGGTTTTTTCTGATAAAATTGAGATTTCAGAAACAAATATTGGCTTTGAAGATCCAAAAATAATTTCAGACATGGTTCAAGAAAAAGAAATTAGAGAATTTGAACTTATATATTCATTACTCCCAATTCAGATCAAATCAAAAACATCTGTAGAAAAACTTAGAACTGCCCATTATTCAAATATTGGTGGATTCTTTGCTATGGCAAATGAAGGTGTCGTAACAGGACATTTTAATGACATAGCTGATGTTTGTTATATCTCAGATTCCCTTCCAAAAGTGGATTGGGCTCCTCCTCAGAAATATGAATTCTTAATAGGTGCACATGAACTAGCACACAGATATCTTCATCATAAAAGAAAACAACTAGGTTTAGATCCAGTTATTGTAAATGCAAGAGCTGAAGAGGGCTTTTGTTGTGCATTAGAAACATCTATCAGGTTCTTTGCTTTTGGTAATGAAGATCAATCAAGTATTCCCATAGCAAATGGTTTTGTTGGAAGATTCTTGGAGCCACTATTGGATCCTGAACAAGTGATAGCATACACTAAGGGATCAGTGATGTATTATGCAAACATTCCATAAAATTAGCCAAATATACTTTTTTTGTGATTCACCTGTTATTACAAAAATTATATTAAAATGTTACTGAAAATTTTAGTAAGATATTTAATTGAAATTGTTTTTTAACCAATAATGGAAATAATAGAACACTGTAGAGAATTAGTACAAGATGCAAAAGATAGTAATGTTGGTTTTGTAGTGGGTCTTGGAGCAGGTTTGTCTTTTCCAGTATGGGGTGTAGGTTACTTTGGTGGAGAATTCATTTTTACACCTGCTCAGGAATGGCTTCAACAGAAAGATAAAGAAGAACTGTATGGCATTGGCTTAAATATAGGTTCAATTGTAGTGGCAGCAGGAACTTGTTTAATTCTTCCCGGATTATTTGTTCTATCTGAGGCAGAGAAAGTTTTCAATTATGTTGTTTCTCAGTACCCTCAGATTGCTGAGACAGTACCTTTTTTAGGAGAACCAGCTGGTTTTCTCTATGCATTGGGTGCATTAGTTATTGGAGGTAATGCAATTGGACTAGCTGCTTCAGGATTAGAGCATGCAATACAAAACCATAAAGATAAAAATCAAGAACCACAAGTGAAACCAAAAAGCAATTCTTATCATAGTAGATTAATACGACGAGCTGCTATGAGAAGACTTAGGAACAGAAATCCCATAAATTACTGAATAATCAG
>CAYQPU010000061.1:0-1889 GCA_964419615.1 uncultured Methanosarcinales archaeon
TTTTGATAAAAAAATCTAAAGCTCCTGAAATATTGCGATGATTTCGCAAAGGAGAAGTCGGAAGCAGAAACAGAATAATATCATAGGAATAATTTTTTTCCTCCAAGAAATTCATGGTATGAAAAATTACTTCCATTGATGTAGCTGTATCACTAGCAAGTCTAGAAGGTCTCAAAAAAGGAATCTCAGCACCGTATTTCCGAGCTATCCTTGCTATCTTTATGCTATCAGTACTGACGATTACCCTGTCGATATACTTGGCTTTTTTGGCTGCTTCGATCGTCCAAGCAGTAAGAGGCTTTCCGCAAAACTTTCGAATATTTTTATTTGCAAGCCCCTTCGATCCGGCCCTTGCTGGTATTAAAGCTAAAACTGTTTTTCCATTAATCATCTTTTTTAACTTTTATTTCATGTTAGCTTATATCTGTACGCGTAATTAGATTATCTTCCTCAAGGTCTTTACTTATTTTCTTTCCTACAACCAATTTTAATTCTTATTTCTTCTTCCCCTTCGTCGAAATCTTCTCCAACCTTAAATTTTGGTTCCCATTTTCCTGTTGTGAGATTCTTGTGAAACAATCGTTTGTTAACAAATCCATCGACGACTCTCCAGAACTCTTCTTCAGAAATTTCAATCCAGTCACAAAATTCTTTTATTAGATTGGAGCCACATTTACCATCATATTTTTCTGAGAGCTCAATACCTTCATCTCTTGAAATATTACCATCTCTAATGTCATAGCATGCATGCTCATTGGCAAAGCCCATCCCAAGCTTTAAATATTTAAACATCTGATTAACTGCTACCTTACGAGAATCAAGCTGAAAATATGGTGAATAGGTACCTGCCTCGTAAGGATTAAAATTCTCAGGCCTAATTGTTAGACCGTGGGCAATTGAAAACCTTGAATTATGGGTCTGCGACCATTCTTTTGTATAATACTGCAGCCATATGCCACGAATTCCCTTATTTTTGATGCTTTCTATATCAAAGTGATACATAAAAATATCTTCTGCTGCGATGCTATCTCCGATATATCTTTTGGTTCCTGATGAAAGGGTGTCACCCTTCGTTACTTCCAGGGCATCACTGCCACCGCTTAAACCAATATTTCTAACGCCTAATGTATAATAGATATTATCTCCCTGAACTATAAGTGGGATATCAAATTTATCTGCAATAATATAGGCTGAACACCATAGTGCAAGTTCTGTCGTTTTCCAGTAATTAAGATATTCATAGAAATCTTTCTTCGCCATTTTCTGCATAATTTTTGGATTAGGCCTCAAGCTGATAACATCAAAACCGAGTTGTTTTAAATTTTCGATATTCTTTGCCCCGATGTCAGTTATGTCATCCGGTTCCCCGTGGACAAGCAGAGGCTTCAATTTTAAGACATCTCTCGAATAAAGTGCCTGAAAAGTACTGTCTTTTCCACCGCTGACACCAATTACACAATCATAATTACTCTTTTTTACTTTTGCCTTATCCCTTGCCCAGTTAGCGATACTCTGTGCCTCTTTCTCTCGTGCGGCCCAATCAACAGACTTTCTTTCCTCTTCCCACAGGCATCCTCCGCAAATTCCATTCTCATTAAAATAAATCCCTGGCCTGGTATCAGGTTGTACACATTTTTTACAATACTTCACTATTCTTCCTTTTTATTATTTATTAGTCCAAAAATTAAAGGTTTTATCACAACCTAACATTATTCATTCGCCACGGGAATTGTTATCGTATTTGGCTTAGGAATCATTTGTGCAGGATTAGTCATACGGGAGAATAATCTAGTTAATGATTTAGCAGAGTTTTCTCCTTTACGTTCTAATGTCTGTATAGCATCAGTAGCATTTTTCATAAACGAATGACTCAGTATCAATCTACCTGT
>CAYQPU010000062.1:0-1847 GCA_964419615.1 uncultured Methanosarcinales archaeon
CCGTGCACATCAGAATTTTGTCCATGTGGGGATGATTTATCTTTTGTTGAACAAGAAGAGAAAGAAGCGGTGAGAAGTTATTCTAAGGGACTGCCAATAGAATTGAAGAGAAATTTGAAGGTTGCGTTAGTTTTAGCTCCAGGATGGGGGCGAGAATCCCCTTCTTATTCCTTAGCTCTTTTAACAGCTATTTTGCGACAACGAAAGAATGAGACCTTTACTTTCGATATTAATAATTTATTGTATTCCCTGGTTGGTAAGAAATATAGGAAGCTTTGGAATTGGGAGGAATCTAGTTTTTGGGAGAATTACAATTCTGTATGCAGTTTTGTTTCAGAAAATGATATCTTGCTCGAAAAAATAGTGGATGAGATACTTGCTAGTAAGTCTGATGTCATTGCTTTTTCAGTATACAGCTCCACTAGGTTAATGAGTCTTGAGATGGCAAGCAGGATAAAAAAAAGAGATCACAGTAAAATTATTGTTTTTGGAGGCACTGAATGTCAAAGGAGATTGAATTGGGAAAAATTAATAAAGGAGGGTTGTGTTGATGTAATTGTGCTAGATGATGGGGATGTGAGCTTGCCAGAGTTTTTGAATCTGCTTACGGAAAAAGGTAAATTTAACTATTGCCCAGGAATAGCTTATAAGGAAAATGGAAAAATTGTTGACTGTGGCAATAGTGATTCTTTGGCGGACTTAGACAGTCTCCCGTTCGCTGATTTTCAGGACCTTGATTTTAATAAATATAGATACCCTGATACCATTAAGATTGCTTTTAGTAGAGGTTGCACTGAGCGCTGTGTTTATTGTAGCGCAAGATGTGTTCGTAAGGGTTTTAAGACGATGAGCGGCGAGAGAATTTTTCAAGAGATAAAATACCAGGTAAAAAATTATAAGAAGCGTTTTGGAAACAGTAAACATGTACATATTATGTTTCTGGACTCATTGGTCAATGGGAATATTAAGGTGTTTAGAGAGTGGATTGAAAAATTGGTGATTGCCAGAGGAGAGGACAAAGATGCAGATTTACAGGATTTTAGTTGGAGTGCTCAGGTTATAATTCGCTCAGAAATGACACCTGAACTTTTGGGAATGGTCAAAAAGGCAGGGTGTGAAGAGCTTAATTATGGAATTGAAAGTGGTTCAGAAAAGGTATTGAGGGATATGAGGAAGAGGTATACTCCTGAGATTGCTGAAAAAGTAGTAAGAGATATTTACTATGCTGGTATTCCATCAAAAGGCAATTTCATGTTTGGATTTCCTACGGAAACAGAAGAAGATTTCCAGAAAACTTTACAGTTCCTAAAAAGAAATGGGAAGTTTATGAGTGAAATTTATCCAAGTAGGACCTTCTGTGCCTTAGAACGATTTAGTTACTTAAACGAACATAGAGAAGAGTTTGATGTTATGATTCCTCATAATGGAGGTGATAATCTATTTTGGGAATCTCAAGGTGGGGGTAATAATTATTTAGTCAGACTGGATAGGTATGAGAGATTTTGTGAACTTACAAATAAGCTTGCACATAAGCCGCTAGTAACAGGGGTTGGTGATATCAAACGAGATAAATGGTTATGTCTAGGTAATTATTATTACTTTAAAGAAGATTTCGAGATGGCAAAGACGAGTTATGAACAATATTTAGCACTAGGAGGAGTAGATAAATCCGTTTCCCAATATATTGGATTATGTCATGAGAAGCTAAATGTTAAATCTCAATTGTTACCTCTAGGATCGTTGGCAAGTTACGATACGATAGAAGAAAAGATGAAAAGCCAGGAAGATAATGAAAAACTTAATGATCATGAATACAATTCGAGAAAAATTATTCTTAACTCGACTCC
>CAYQPU010000063.1:0-1792 GCA_964419615.1 uncultured Methanosarcinales archaeon
GTGCTGTTAACTCAAATATATCAGCATTTCTCTGAGATTCTTCAACCATGTTTGGATCAATCTTTCTTTCTAAAAAAGATACTAATTTATTGCTTGTGGGTATGTACTGTAGGCTTAGTCTTAAACCTTTATGTCTAATAGCTTGGGCATAAGTTAAAGCTAGTTTAGTACCACCTGGAGCTCTTCTTCTCTCCATCTCTTCAACATAATCATGCTCATCCATGACTCTAAGTGTGCTAAATTTCCTTTCATTAATCACTGTTGTAATCTCATCTTTTTTCTTTTGTGTTACAATAATTTTCCCGTCCAATATTTCCATTTCACCATACATTTTTAAAAGATAATCATGCAATATTTGTTTACCATATAGCTCCAAAGAAATGAATGCATGTTCTGCCATGAATTGTTCAGCTTCAATATCTCCTTCTTCAACATCTTTCATATCAGAAGCCCAATAAATAATAGGTTCTAAGCCAAGCTCTTTTGCAACAATGTAATCTACCCCTGCTCTAGAAAAACAGTCTACTTCTCTTTTTGCCTCATGTAAATACAATCCACCATTTCCAGTCAAAAGACATTCTCTAAATCCATAGCCCAACTCAATAAACTGATTAGTTCTCAGTCGAAGTTGCCAAGTATTTCTTCGCATGCCTCGATCCTTGTACAATCTAGCTATTTCTCCTGCTCTATTTATAGTTTCATCTGGAAATGTTTTCAATTTCACACCTTTTTACTTAGAAATTAATAAAAATAAATTAAAGAAATTTAGTTATATCCTTAAGCATAGAGTATACTTCTTCTGGACGGCCACCTGCTGTTGGTCCTTTTTGTGCAGGGGTGGTTTCTTGTTCAGGTTCTTCTTCAGGTTGAACTGTCTGAAGAATTTCTAGTTGGCCAGCAGAGACTCTATATGTCACAGACATTGTAT
This sequence comes from uncultured Methanosarcinales archaeon, assembly GCA_964419615.1. Lineage (GTDB taxonomy): Archaea > Nanobdellota > Nanobdellia > Woesearchaeales > JAGVZT01 > JAANXH01. The sequence goes on from CAYQPU010000063.1 coordinate 929, forward strand.
ATTCTGTTGCCAAAAAGCTATCTCCCAATTTCTCTTCAATTGTTGCTTCAATAACATCAAATCCTTCTTCACTTGTAAACTCACCTGGTAAATTCACAGAAACAGGTCCTTGTTCCTCATATCCACCCTTAATTTTGTATTCTTCTACAATGATATCGGTTAAAGGATTATAATTTGCTTCTTCTAAGATGGTGTTTAATGTTTTAACTACTTCAGTAAATACTGCTTCAACTTCTTCTCGAGTTGGATCAGCCACATGAATTGTATATTTTTTTGGTTTTAATACCATTATTATTTCCTCACAATGATTGTTATCATTTAGGAATAATTAAGGATTAATAAATGTTTCTTAGAATAACGGAATATATGCTTAAATCTGCTCTTTTTGTTCTTTTGGGTAGGTTCCAGGCTGCATAAAGACTTTTTTTGTTTTGACTGCTAGTCCTTTCTCTATTAGCATGTGCTTTGAGTCTCCTGCTGCTTCTCCATAGCATACAAGTTCATCTTTAAGAGTCATTACTGCAACAAGATCTCCTTCTTTGATTTGATCATGAAGTTTTGAGATTCCTGGATTTTTCAAAGATGCTCCTTGGCAGAGGGTTTCAACTGCTGAATCCAAAATCCATATTTTTGGAATTGTGATTGAGGTTTCAAATGGTTTTATGCAGTGTCTTATGAATTTCTCGTTTCCTTGTTTGTAATAATAGACTGCATCTTTTAGATCTTGTAGTGTGACCATTGTTGATTCATCAAGATGACTTACTTTTGTTCTTCTAAGCCTGCTCATATGAGCGCCGACTTTTAGCTCCTGGCCAAGATCATGGATTAGTTTTCTAATGTAAGTTCCTGCTTGACAGCTAACTA
>CAYQPU010000064.1:0-1692 GCA_964419615.1 uncultured Methanosarcinales archaeon
AGATTTTGTTGTTGTTTTTATATTTTATTGTTTTGTAGAATAGGTAAAAAAATTATGGAACTGTAAATAAAGTATTTCCTTGCTCGTCTTTGGCAATACAATTTAAATTTGAATCACATTTAAAATATCCATAATCTATTTTCCATAGAAGTTGATCATAATACTCTTCTGGAACTCCATCTGTCCTATGGGCATATAATCCTGCTCCCCCTCCCCCAGATGTAATATAATCTATTCCATCTTTAACTCCCCAAGTTAATCCGTGCACATGTCCATTAACTACTATAACTTTGTTGCCATTGGATTCGTGATTAACTAGTTGCTCATGAATTAGGATAAAATACTGGTTATCGTCATTATGGCCCTCAAGAATTGGAACTACTGGTTTGTGGTGTGCTAAAATTATATTTTTATTAAGGTTTGATGCTAATGCAGATTCTACAAAGGTAATTCTTCCATTTACTCCTGTATTGTCATTTAATACGATAAGGATTAGATTATCTGTAATCTCTTTTATATAAGTTCCATATTCGCTGTCCATTTGAGAGATGATATAGGGGGCATGGTTTCCTAAATAAGTTTTAATATTTGAACTGGTTTCATGATTTCCTACTACTGTATATAAATATCCTTTATTGATTAAATTTTCTTCTATTTCCCAAAAAGTGTTCCATTGTTCTTGGTTGGTTCCTGTTGCAACAAAATCTCCAGTATGGATTAATGTGGGAGAATCGCATTCTGTACTAATCTGATTGACAACTTCTTGGTGGGCATTGTGATTAGAACGGGTATCTCCATAAAGAATTATGCAATTTGCATCTGAAGTTCCTTCTGTTGTAGGTGAATAATCGTATTCTGGAGATTCTTGTTGGAAATTGCAATTTTGCTGATTTCCTTCACAAATGCAAGAACAGAAAGATAAGCTTGAGTCTGCAAGTGCCTTGCTATGAGCATAATGTGCGATTCCTCTGCAGGTTGCATATTCTGGCCCATTGGGGTAACGCCAGAGGGGGTTATTTTGGCTTGTTCTTGGTACTATAGTATCCAAATTTGTTGTTCCATCTTCTGTGTGATAAATACACCATGGAAACGCTACTGATTGGTACATCTTTCCTAAACCATCTTCTGGTTGGATATTCCACCTCTTAAAAAATTCTTCTAAAATATTTAATTGGTCTGCCAAACCTAAATTAATTATATCTGAATGTGTATTTAATAGTGCTGTGTTGGGGTAGGTTGAGGGGTTGTTTTTTAAATCTGAAAATGCGGCTGCACCCCATTGAAACATTCCGCAATAGCCTAAAGAATTACAAAGAGTTATGTCCCAACTACATTCACCTTGGACAAATGCTGCCACATAACAAGGGTTGTATCCAGTTCTTGCTGACCATTCGTTTAATATGTTTGTGTTAAAATCATTCCCATAACTTCCTGATTTTGCGCAAAGTTTGTTTTGAGAGTAATATGGGTCATTAGGTTGTTGTGATAAGAAGTCTTCCAAATCCCATTGTGTGCCAGAAAGATATGCTTCTATTATATCTGCGTCTTCTCGTGGTTTATCAAATACTGTTAAGGTTATACTTGCTTTGTTATTTTCGGTGATTTCATTTAGTTTTATGTAAATATCATAAGTGCTATCTCCAGTAACATCTATAATTTTTTCTTCTCCTTGTTGTAAAGTGAATGTTAATG